>JBILTA010000308.1:0-6671 GCA_044371785.1 Pirellulaceae bacterium
CCAAGTTCCCTTTAACGGCATGGCATGCAAGAGGTCATCGGTTCAAGTCCGTTATCCTCCACTAACCCGGAACAGTACCTTGGGATTCAAGACCTTGGTATCGTTCCGGGTTTTTTTGTTGCCCGAAACCAAAGCATCTCTCAGCCTACTGCACTTCCAATTCTGAGAGCACTTGCCAACCGTCGACGGCGATTACGTCGTTTGCTAAACCAATGGCGGGTTGATTGGTCCACGGGTCTCGAATTCCTAGTGCTAGACGATATTTGCCAGCAGGGACATCGAAGCGTAATTGCGTTTGCTCTTGAAACTCACCGGGTAACCACAGCCGAACGTCCCATTTTGTCGGCTGCACGGCTATGACCTTCCCGCTCTTATCGAGCAGTGCCCACTCCACAACCCACGGATAATAGAATGGCGCCACGCCAAGATTCTTACCTCTGAAGCCCAATACTAGAGGCTCTGAACGAACAATACTCTGTGCATGTGAAACTGCGGTTATCTGAAACTCATAGCCCATTTTGCGAACCAACTCTTCACTCCGTTGAGAAAAGGTCGCGCTGTTTTGGCTTTCCAACGCAGGACAATAGGGACCGACCCAAGTAAAGTGCGATCGATCCACCATCTCCAGGGTCTTTTCATACTCAACTCCGAGCCACTTCCCTGCTTTACCAGGTACCATTTCGCCTCCCACCGCAGCTTGTTTCCAGTTTTCACCTCTTCCCTCACGACGTATCCCAGCCAAAAAACTCCAGTCCTGACCGTTGTCCGTATCTTCTGGAAACATGTCGTCGTGAAATCCGAGCCACTCTTGCTGCCCCGCAAAATCGAGGGCGTAACGAACCATTAATTTCTTATCGGGAAAGGCTTTACGATACGCTTCAATAACGCGCTGTTCCGTTGCCGGTGTCGCATACAACTTTGGCTGCGGATAGGTATGCCATTCGCCCCAGAAACCTAACAACCCCAATTGTATGAAAGCCACTCGCGGATTCGTGTTGTATCGCTTCCCCAAAGCCGCTATTAAACGCTCCATTGCGGCAAGCATTTTTTTATCGTTGTACTGTGGCGATTTACCTCCGCCATAATCCTCGTAGTCCGTTTCCTGAACCCCTGCTTCGCGCAACCAATCGGGAAGCCCTGAGCGCTGTGACGGGTAGTCGATGAAAACACGAAACACAATGTGTTTGTGTTTTCCGAGTTTACTGTCCCATGACTTTTCCCATTTTTCAAATTGGTATTCCCCTTCTTTGGGCTCCAATTCGCGCCAGGAGATATATTGAAACACCATCGAATAGGGCTGATAGATGGGACCGGCATTCGTGTATGGACACCAGCCTTTGAGCGGATTATCGAGCGGTCCTGGCTTATACTGAGGTCGAACGACAACTTCTTGTGCTACTGTCAGCGAATAAAAATTGCAGGACCACAGCAGACAAAGCAACCCAAAACCAAATAGCGTTTGATATCGCATGGTCAACTCTCATAATATCTGAAGCTTCTCGTTCATAAGCTCGAATTGCGAACGAACCACCTCACGACACAGAACTTGCAAAAAGAATACACTCTCCAACTCAGTTCTGCGCCTCGCGCACCACTATTTAGGGCCTATGAAATCTAGCAACCGAGAACAAAGTTAACTTGCTAGCCATCCACCACAATCGCCTTTCTAATCTTCCGTTCGCTTTAACGTTATTGCAGAGAGAAAAAATGGCAAAACGATCTGTTCTTTTGGGCTGTACACTCCTCTTAATTGGCTGCATCGCATTGCTGCAAACCGGTTGCGGTCAAGCAACTCCTCAACCTCCCAACACGCCATCTGCGGTCGCCTCCGCCACTGACCCCACGAAACTCGTCGGTCGCTCTTGTGTCGTTTATTTGCGATACGACGCATTGGGAACTAGCTCGGATTCGCCCAAGCCTGCCTTTACCGACGTCATGGATGGTGCTGAGGTATCATTACGCGGAACTCTACAGGAAATAAACAATCATTGGGTTATCGTACAACAAAATCGCGTATCCGATAAACGGGTTCTTTGGATCCCAATGAGTTCCGTTCTTAGTGTGGCACTCGACTTTCCAAATGATGCTGTGAATACAAGCGATTCCCATGGCCATCATTAGAGTTCACTGAGCGACTGGGACTCGCGAGGCAGATTTGTCTCTATGTTTGCGGCTTTATGGACATTGCAGAGAAAACGGTTCAACACCACCCCTCGGCACGCGAGCTGTCGAGACGACAACCGTAGGTGAATACCTTGAATGAATTCACAGAAATAATGTGTTGAATGCATCGACTACTACTTGCGATCTCCATACAACGGTGGCTTCCAATCGGCAGGCACATTCCCCTGCGGTCGCACTCCATAAGCTGTGGCAGGGATGGGATGACTTTCAAACTTTTCCAACGGCAGATCGTCCGGCAAATGTTTGATCTTGAAATCTTTGTATTGAATCTTCATCGCTGGCCCCACATGCACTTGGACGGCCAAAACACCCTCCAAGGCTCGTCCTTTCTCATCAAAATCCAGCAGGTCAGCCGTTGGATGACCATCGATCCAATGACGGTGATGATTCCCTTCTACCAACACACGGAAGTCGTGCCATTCGTCAGCCGCGAATTCGTGCACAGGCATCGAATCAATGACCCAACACGATCCGGTTGGATCAATAACCACTTTTTCGCCTGTGTGTGACAGAATGCGTCGTCCTCGCTCCTCGTAGAGCATCCCGTTGTACTGTTTAACTCCTGCCACCACATCGCACTGATAACCACTGACGATATCAAGTCCAATCTCAGGCCGAGATTTCCCACGATACTGAATCCCGCTATTGCCACCCGGAGTAACGCGAACTTTAACGCGCAGCTCAAAATTGCGAATGGTGGAATCTTTCCATGTGATAAACCGATTCATCTTCAAGCTGCCGTCGGTTTTACCGGTCAAAGCCCCATCTTCTACCGACCAATACTGTGTATCGCCAGCCCAACCTCGAAGTGTCTTGCCATCGAATACGGACACAAATCCATCACTATCCGCTACTGCTCCCACCATCGCTGAGGACACGGGATAGGCATCCGTCGACTTCTGAAACTTTCCTTTTAGCGGCGGTAATGCTCCACCATACTTAGAGACATACTCGTCCGTCTTGGCTCGCAAACTGGCAAGTGTCGCGGCGAATTTCGGATCGCTGGCAACGTTCCTCAACTCATCGGGATCGTTCTTTAAATCATGCAGGAATTCATAGCTCTGATGATCGAAGTAACGTGCATATTTGAATTCAGCAGTTCTCACACCTTCGAACGCGGGAATCCGATTTCGTACGGCAAAGTGTTCATGAAAAGTCTCTTGCCGCCATGGGTTCGCCAGCTTACCTTCGACGACTGGCCGCAAACTCTGCCCTTGATAATGCGTCGGCACGGCGCTGCCGGCCCAATCGACAAACGTAGCTGGCAAGTCAAGATTAAGCGTCATCGCGTCAACCACTTTACCGCGTTCACTTGCAGGCAAACGTGGATCATAAACAATCAAGGGAACACGTAAGGATTCATCGAAGTGTGACCACTTGCCTGTTAAACCACGGTTTCCCATGTAGTAACCGTTGTCTGCCGAATAAACAATGATCGTATTACTATCTAGGCCTTTCTCTTTCAAAGTTGCCAATAGGCGACCAATTGCGTTATCGATTCCTGTAACCATGCGGTAGTAAGCACGCATATTGGTCTGGTACTTCTCCGCTGTATTCCAACGCCAAAAGAAGCGTTCGCGATTGATGGACGTCTGCAAGAAATCAGGCAATGCATCAAAGATCTGCTTATCACCTAAACGCGGAGCTGGAATATCAACATCTTCGTACAGACCATTCGCTGATTCAGGCCATGGAAAATGGCCGATTCCTGGGCGGCGATCGTCATCTTCCGCGTGACACGCATTAAACCACAAGTTAATTGCAAAAGGCTGGTCCGAAGGTTGATTTCGAATGAACTCCAAGCCTCGATCCACAATCAAATCGGTCTCGTGCCGCAGCGAGCCGTCTGCTTGCTTCTTGAAGTAAGGATTGCGTTGAATCGGTTCAAAGACATCAAAATGTTCTCTGGGTTTAAAATCAGCAGGCATTTTGGCATGCCATTTCCCGAAGAAACCTGTGCGATACCCCGCGTCTCGCAAGACGTCGGTGTACAGAGTGCGAACCGCGTCTGCCCGGGCTAGTTCCTGATCTTCAGGACTTCCGTAAGTTCTTCCTGTCTGCCCACACAACACGGAAGTTCGACTGACCCAACAGATCGAATGACTGACAAATGCGTTTTGAAAACGCACGCCTTCACGCGCTAAACTATCGATATTCGGCGATTGTATCAGCGCATTACCATAACAGCCCAATGTGCTGGTTGTTTGATCATCCGCAAACAGAAAGACGATATTTGGTTTTTCTTGAGCATGAACCATGGCACAATAATCTATGCCAACATACCAAGCCATAAACATGGCCAAAGTGATGAAACAAAGCTTGCGGGAGACATGGTTTCGAGCGAACGACATAGGTAAAAGACTCATAGTGTTTAGTGAGGTAAGCCAACAAGATCGGCTGGCATTTTGTCGAGATCTAGCTTCTTTTGCTCTGCCAGAAGAAGCTTAAGCTCGTGCAATTTTTCTGGTTGCTTCTTGGTCAGATCTTGTTTTTCGAACGGATCTACTTCTAAATGGTACAACTCTGTTTTACCGTTTTCGCGTGCAATGATTTTCCATCCGTTCCAGTGTAAACTTTGTGTCGCCCCTTTGGAGATGTAGATAGGTCGATTGCGTTCTTCAAACTCGCCCGTGAGAAGAGTATTCCAGCGGCTCACACCGTCCCATTGCGAATCAGGATGTTGATCGTCATCTAACATGTCGGCAATCGTTGGCAACCAATCTACACAATGCATCGGTGATAATGAGCGGTGAGGTTTAAGTTTACCAGGCCAATACGCAAATGCGCACACCCGAGTGCCACCTTCATATAGTGTGTTTTTCTGTCCTCGAAGCGGATCATTTTCACTATTGAGTGGCGAATCGGGAACGGTACCGACATACGCATTCTTTAGCGATTCGATACCTCCGTTGTCACTGGTAAAAATCACTAGCGTGTTGTTCAATTCTCCCTTCTTTTCGACCGCACTTACCAACTCAGAAACTTTGTCATCTAACTGTGACACCATCGCCGCCATTCTCTGACGTGATTCGTTCTTTGCCGAATCAGGCGAGAATTTTGCGTCGCGGTATAGCTCTTTGTATTTCTGAGGCGCATCGACAGGCGTGTGGACTGCGTGAAAGGGAACGTATACGAACCACGGACCTTTCGATTCTTCAATTCTGCGGACAGCTTCGGCAGCAATCAGTTCGGTTGCGTTTCCTTCTTCTTGAAACAAACTGCCATCCCGATGCCATGTGTCCTCGTAGGGATTGCCAGCTCGATATTTGTGGGTCCAAGGATCAGCCGCTCCAGTCAATGTGCCATAACTTGTATCGAAGCCGTACTTATTGGGAATCCATTCTTGTCGAGCCCCAAGATGCCATTTACCACTGAGATGAGTTCGGTAACCTTTTGATTTCAGGAAGCTGGCTAACGTGACAGTCCCCAGAGGCATGGCTCGAAGATTGCTTGGGGCAAGTGCCTGTGGTCCAAACCTACCTGGATAACGTCCCGACATCAACGCAGTTCGCGTTGGCGTGCAGACCGGTTGAACATAATGTCGATCCAGCTCCACACCCTCTCGCACCAAACGATCCAGGTTGGGCGTCTTTGCAAAACCACTATGCCACCCTACGTCACTCCAACCCAAATCATCTGCCACAATCAGCAGAATATTGGGAGGGGAATCGGCATTGGCAAAGCTCGAGAGCAAACCCAGGTTAGCAAGCCACACAACCAACAGATAGAATGAGATAAAACTTGGTGATCGCATAATGCCAACTGCGAATAGATGTGAAGGGGAAAATGCAGGAGACCCAAGTATGAGCCGCTTGAAGCGCGATTGCAAGCAGAGTAGATTTCAGGAGCCACTCTAATACTGCAGTGCCCAAGGATGCCCATGGAAACAACCGATAATAGCCTAGCAATCTTTTTGAAATACTTAGCAATCGCATGATCGAATTGCGTAATCATTGGAAGGGAATGAGATTTGGAACATGGCATTCAAACCGCCCGGTGGTGAGCTTAATTTTTGGAGTGGCTTATGGATACTCGTTGGTTGTGTTGGAACGTATCTCGCCATTCGTGAGGGAATTTCCTTCACGAGTTTCTTGATGATGTTCTTTGGCATCATTTCTTTGGGAATTTGGTTTCAACAAAAATGGTGCGGCTGGACTATCGTAGCTATCAGCGTCTTGCTGCTACCACTTGCTCTGTATTCGCTGTTTACGGGCGAGTACACTTGGAGAGAATTCGGACTCAAATGTTTACGAATTGCGATCTCCGCCTATACGACGTACCTGTGTTATATGTGGGCACGCACAGAAGATGATGGAGCACTATAAGTCCTCGAGCTACCTATGCGCAACTTAGTATTCATCGACTCGCCATGGTGGCGATTAACAGGACTCCTGTTGATTTCATGGCTAGTCATGACCCAGCTGCACGAATGGGGACACATTGCAGCTGGCCTGTGCAGCGGAGGTACGCTTGTCGACTTCGATGTC
>JBILTA010000309.1:0-6670 GCA_044371785.1 Pirellulaceae bacterium
GTACTCAATACCCTCATCTCCGCTAAGAGCAGGGACTACAGAACCGAGTAATGCAAAAAATCCAGCAATCACTTGCTTGAATTGTGGGTGTCTCATTGGTGCAACCTGGAGCAAACGGTGGGATATATGAGATATGCCTCGCGGCCATCTCCGGAGCAATCCGCTGTTCATTGTACCAACAAAAAAGAAGTGCACAAAATGCAGTTTGTTGGCTAATAGCCTAGAGTTGTCCCTTGGTGTGGGTTTTAGTTTGTCTTTTTCGCTGCTAGGGCGATTACTTTGACATTGCAGAAATTCACTGCGGGGCTACGGGTTTGTTGTAACTATTAGCTAATTTGACGTACATCGAGCGGAATTATGCACCCAAGAAAGTTAGGGGATGCGGGAATTCCGGGTAGCGCGTTGTCCAAACAAAGGAGTTTGCCACTTTCGGCGGAGGTGGGGTCTGCGGCGACGCCACTAAGTGAACCAGTTGTCGTCGGCAAAGCGATCATGTTCGGCGCTGAATGATCCAGGCTGGGTAGACAGTCCAAGATTCTAGCCCAGCCTAAAGGAAGTCGAGTCGACATAACATCTAGCCCAAAAGGTATCGGTGGTAAAATTGCCAAACTTTGCGAGCCAAGCTTCGTCCCAGCGACCAACGTCTATTGGGAACCATTGCTTGAACTCGAATTCCTGAATGCAAACTCAATCCAGGGAGAGGATCTAGCTCCATGGAAATCGAGAAGTAGGCCTCCCCCGCCTTTTGGGTGTAGGGGTCGATGCCGATGTCCCCACCACCAAGTTGCGTCAATGCCGTTTCATCAATTTTTGTTTGACTTGACCGGGCTACGCTAACAACGCGTCCATGGAGACGTTTCCCTGGTTGACCGATCACTTCAAATTCAACTGCATCACCAATAGCGACTTGTGAGTCGGCAACTTCTTCATCCGTAGCCAAGGCACGAACGATCCATTTACCGGACTCTAGTTTTAGGAGTGGTTCACCTGCTTGGAAGAAACGACCGGAAAAATCGGTACTCTGCCACTCAGCGACAACTCCATCTTTTGGTGCACGGATTGTCAAGCGTCCTAGCGCCCTCTCGACATCTCTTAAATCGAGTTCCGCTTGCGCTAATCTTTGCTGAAGTAAACCGAATTCAGTTGGGTTGGTCTGAAGCGATTGCAGCAATTGCGACTTAAGTTTCGACACTTCTGCTTTTGCAGTGGCACGCTGTGTTTCCAGTTCTTCATTGGTGAGTTGTAGCAGCACATCGCCCGGTTGAACACTTTCCGAAAGCTTAAATCCGACTTCGGATACAAATCCAGGTTCAGACGCTCGAATGAACATTTCATTTTCTCGTCCAACGACTCCCGTAAAGGAAATTGCAGTCCAAATCGGCATCACAATCAGAGCCGTTAAAGCTGCTGCACAACTACCGATGAGTATAGCAGCACGTCGACGTGAACCTCTGGTTTCTGGTTGAAACAAAAGGTATCTCATAACGCGATCTATCGTCGGAATAAGTCCTACAAACAGATAGAACAGACCTAGCACCAACCCCACTGTTGGGATCTGCAATGCCAAGAAGGTAAAGATACCCAAGGTAACCATCACTCTGTAAAGGTCTGAAGCTGCACCGAACGAGGTGTAAAGGCGATCGCTCCACCAGGTCGTGCCAATTCTGGGGGCTTCCAGCCCCAAGAAAATTCGTTTCAGGCAGTTGTGTAGAGAGGCTGTGGCCAAACGCTTTAGATTGGGAATTCCCAAGCAGTCACACAGCGCATAGTAACCGTCGAACTTCAGCAATGGATTAGCATTGAACATGATGGTTACGACTGTTGAGATAACAATGGTGTAATGTGCAATCGAATTGACTAGCCCAGGTTGCGAGAGTGACCAGACGAAAACTGCAATAATCGCTATCAGCGACTCGAAGTACATCCCAGCCAAGTTTACGGCAATGCGTTGCCAACGCTCACGAAACCCCCATGCTGCGGACGCGTCAACATAAGCGCAAGGTGTTCCGACGATAAAAAACAGGCCGATTTCTGGGACGCTACCACCAAAGATCTTGCAGGCATAAGCGTGGCCTAGTTCGTGCCAAACTTTGAGTACGCAGAGGATCGTTAATAGCAGTGGCAAACTCTTTAGTGCCAGGATAGATGCAGTAGCATCACTAAAGTCTGACCATCGCACGATGATCATGTAACTTACCAAGCATACTAAACCAAACCAAATCACCATAAACCAATTCTGGAATAGAGGCCAAGCGAAACGCTTTGTGACTTCCAGAAAACGATCCGGATTGAACAATGGCATTTGGAACGAGATTAGCCGCATCGGCAAACTCGCTTTTTCTTTCTTCCGTCGCTCCGCAAAACGCTCATACAAAATTTTGCCGTCGACGATGGGTAATAGAATCAAATTGTGTCGCTGCATATCAACAATGAATTGATAGAATTCATCTCGCTGATCACTCTCGACGATTCCTGCTGCAGAGAGTTTGGTGAATGCTTGCTGCACACTCTGCATATGTTCGAGATGCAAGAATACTTGATAGTCTTCTTGGGCTAATGAACAGCTATTGAACGTGATGGGGTCTCGAATAACGTATTGCACGTCGCCATTGACTACTTGTCGCGAAACTTCTAGATCGCGTCGTAGTCCAATCGACAAAGGAGACAGCATTGCGATAATGCGTTCCTTCTTTGCTGCGAGTTCTGTTTGTGCGTTTGTATTGTTCATAGCAACAGGTTTCGATGGACTTGTGGTAGATGGGCTCATAGTTGCCATACCTTTCGCTGAATGTAACGCACAGGTTTTTGCAACAGGATCCACCAACCAGCTTGTTTACCCACCGAAACTTGCGCGAAGCCTGACACGCCGAGCTTCGCATCAATACCGAAGTCTGTCCCTTTACCAATAGCCTTGATGACATTCTCACCATCTTCTGACGTACTAGCGGTTTCGACGCGTTCTACGGAGATAGTGTACCAGCGATCGGGTTCGGCAGCGGTTACAAATTGCCCTTGTTGACCCACTTTGACTTCCATGCCCAGATAATCAGGAATCTGCAGTTCCACTTGCTGCGAGCTTGTGGGGGCAAAGTTCAGTAATTGCTCGCCTAACGCGACGGTTTCACCTTCACGCTTGAAGAGATCACTATCGAATATCGTTCCACTTTCCTCAGCTCGGATGACTGCTTGTGAAAGTTTTTTTACTACCATCGAGAGTTCATTTCGGATCGCTTCGAGATTGGATTTCTCTTCACCCGCTTTAGCCGTTTCGTCTTCTTGTAAGAAACGAATCATGGCTTGTGTGCGAGCGCTTACTTCTGCTTCGAGTTTCGCTCTTCTAGAGCTTAGTTCATCCGTATCCATTTCAAACAAAACGGAGCCAGCAGTAACCATGTCGCCATTTCTGAAATGAACTTTCTTAACTTTTCCTGCGAAGGGAGCTGAATAAATTCGCGGATTCGCACTTACAAGTTTGCAAGGTACATTTAGGGAATGCGGCCAAGGAATAAAGAGAAAGAAAGCTACTGCCGCAATCAGTGAAACGGTTATCAGTTTACGGACTGGGCTGCCGATGTACCGCTCAAGAGTTTTGTCCGTATGAACAGACAAATGGCTCCACAGGGTACGATTGAGATTGCGAGCAACCTTAACTCGCTCGGCGATTCGAGACTGGAATTGGTCAATGTAAGCTAATTCGGCTGTGGTGAATGGCTGGCTTTCATCTCGACGCAAGCTGCAGATGGCCAAAACATCATCTTCGTCTTTCATGGGTATCGAGAGGCAAGAGCAATTGCTACTACTCGCACGCCAAGCATGGTGTAATCCACAATTAAGCTTTGTGATTGCTGGACCATTGGTGCTATCCGTTTGAACAAGAATAGCATGACCGCAATCAGAGACTTCCGTCATTGCCTGTTCGATCATAATGCAACCAGGAGATCTACGATAGATCGAGTCATGTCCGGAAATGGCAAGCAATCTAACTTGATTATTCTCCAAGATCCCAAACGAGACATCTAAGCACTGCAACTCATTGCGTAAACCATTAACAAGATGATATGCCAATGGAGTAGGGTCATCCCAATACCTTCCATTGCAGAATGATTCCAGATAAGTTGACGATGAATGCGATGCTTCTTTTGCTTTTGCTGGTTCCGGTTTGTTGTTGATAATCGGCGCTGCAGGGGTAACGATGGCCCCCTTGAATGTTACGTTGATGAGCGCTTGAAGCAGGTTCTCGAATTCCGTTAAATGTTGCTTTGCCGCTGTTGCATCGCTAGTTTGAATCACTACGCTTGCGACACCAATTGGACCTTTCTCGGCTGATGATACAGGTAGTGTCAGGATGGCCATGCGTGTGCCCGTACTGCGTTCAGCGAAAAAACTTGCTTGCGGCTTTTGCGTGGAAATACACTCCAGCATTGGAACTGAGCACAATTGCTGCCAAGTTTCTGCTGGGATGTCGCCAAAATGAATGGCGTGCTCAAATGGTCGACCCTCTAAATCAAGTTTGAGGATTAAATAAGGCGAGCAAAAGTGCTGAGCCATCGCTTGTGAGCCATCGATAACGGATTTTCGCATATCCGTTGGACCGCTGGTCTGTGACTTAATAAAGTTCAACGTTCGTTGAAAGCTAGAGTCACATTTAGCTTGTGGATTTGGCGAGCGTGTTTCTTTTGATGTATTTAATTCAGTTTGCATGATAACCACCCCTACGTGTTTCCTGCGAGTTCTAGCAACTCGACATTATTTTGCAATGAAGTGAACGACAAAGCCTGCCGGCAACTTCATGTCCGTGTTGTCAATCTGAAAGATGCATCGCAATGTGTCGGTGCTTGGGTCGACAATCGGAGCAATAGAAGTTAGTTTTGCTTCAATAGACTGAAATCCTCGGAAGTTCGTACCCAGTGTATAATTCTGGCCTACCACCAGTTCATCCAAGCGAGAGCTAGGGATATGCAATTCGACTTTAAGAATGTCGACGTTGACGACATCAAGTACCGGTTGATCTTCTTGGAGACGCTCTCCAACGTTCGCTTTGATTTTGTGTACCACGCCATCGAAAGGTGCGACCAAACTGAGTTGATTGATGCGTTCGCGTTCGATAGTCACCTTCTCGCGGGCCAAAAGAAGATTACCCTCGGCCGTGTTTAGATTAGCTCGAGCCTTTTCTACTGAAGAACGAGCCAGTTCGAATTCCTGGGCGGCTACGGCACGAAGGTCGGTCACGGATTCCAGGCGGCGCAGGGTTTGTTCTGCTGCTGCTAATTCGGCTCGTGCAAGTTCCACCGGTCCATATTGGGCTGCGGCAACTTCCGCCGCATTCAGGTTGGCGGAGGCAACACGATCGTCCATACGAGCGATGGGTTGTCCAGCGCGAACATAGTCCCCTTCTTTCACAAGTATCTCATGAACCATACCGGCTACATTAGGATGCAAGGTGACTTGCAAAGATGGTTTGGTAATACCAGGAAGACCCGTTTCGGAACCTTCCTTTGTCTTCACTTCCCCTGAGATACCAAAAGCAGTGGTACCTAATAGCAACATCATTGAATAACTTAGCCATGAATTCATGACGCAATAACCCTACGTATTCCGCACAGAGAACTGGAGAGAAACAATTCACTGCGAAAACTTAGGTCAAGGATAGGATATTGCCCATTCTGCCTGGCTTAGAGCCCCAAAATGGGCAATACGGAAGAGTAGCATGACGATAAAGCGTAACTCGCCGGTTGCGCTGGATTTAGCGATGATGACGCCAAAGGCACTTTTAAGGATAACGTTGCCCCGTCAGGGTGGATGATGTTTCCCTATTCAACCTTCCGTTCCGAGCGTAGTGTTACGCGAATTTCATTTCGTGCGTCCGCTTCAGACGTAGATTCCTGTGGAGCGATATTGGCTCGAAGCAAATTCCAGAACGCTATGAGACTGCTCTGGAAGGAGAATTGCTGTTGGGATTGCACTTGCAAGTCGGACTGAGTCTTAAGTAACTCTTCTGTTTCCGTGATTTGCTGAAGTTCCTCCACCGCTAACTCGAATTCTTCCATGGTACGTAGACCACCGGAATTTACAGAATTGTCCAGCGTCTGATTGAATTGCTCTGTTAGGGCTAAATCAAATGTTTCGCGTTCCTGCATGGCTATGTTTTCATCTCGGTTTGAACGGAGTAACCATTCAAATTCTTCAGCTATTTCGCTATCCGTTTCGAATACGAGTGTAGTGACTTCCGTCGAGTTGGCATCCTCGGGGTTCAACAGATAAGTGGACGCGAGGGAGTTCACATCAGTTGCTAAGGTATCGAACAGTTCCTTATCTTGTGAATCGGCTACATTTTCCTCTTCAGTCGCGACGGATGGAACGGGTTGTGGCTGAGTAGGACCACTGCCCGATATCTGTGGAAGTACTTCGTCTATAACAATGTCAACGCTTTCTTCCAGGACAGAAGTTGAACCATTAGCGCCTTCCATGATGTTTAAACGATAAGTCAATGAATAATCGCCTGGCAGCCCACCCATAGTCACTAAACGCAGATTTGCGAAATTCCAACCGCTTAGATTTGCCCATTGACTAGGATTACTAGAGGTATAGCTATTGAGCCCATCAGTGATTCTCATGCCTTTCGGTACACCAAGGATGCTAAGAGTAGAAATTTCACTACCATCCGCATCCT
>JBILTA010000310.1:0-6661 GCA_044371785.1 Pirellulaceae bacterium
CTGCGCCTAGGTCGTGGATTTTGGCCAAAATTGCATCCATTTTTTGTAGATCGGGATTCGACGGTTCTTTCGGTCCGTCCACTTTTTCGTCCCAAGAATCATCGTCCCACTCCGAATTGTTGTCATCTTCGTCGTAGAAATAATCGTCGCTTTGGGGGGAGAAACCGGGATCGTAGCCCGTTTCATTGCGAATATCAGCGTTTCTTCGAAGCGGAGTTGCTGAGGCAGGTGGAAAGCCCCCTACTGGAGTTCGATAGACGGGTTCATCGGAAGTTTCTTCACTGTATTCATAAGTCGAAAGTCGACTAACCGCCCCCCAGACCAGAAACACAGCGATGCTGGCCGGAATGATCCAATCGGGGATCAGGCCGGGGTTGGTACCCCACAGGAACGCACCCAAACTGAATCCGAGTGCTAAGGCGCCAATGAGCAGGCCGATGTGGCGAACAATTAAGCCGGCCCAAATATTGGGTAAATTCGACCGCGTCATGCGGATGGTGCTGAGCAAGATCATATGGCCATCAAGTGGCTGTGTAGGGAGTAAACGCAACAACGCGAGCGACCAATTTATGATCCACATTGCCACACCGATTTGCGGCCATTCCCATCGGCCTTGCAAGGGAGGAGGAGTTACCGGATTAAGCCAGCTCATTTGGGGTTTGAGTTGGTAGGCGAGGCAAATAGAAAGCCCGATCAAGCCCAACAGCAAATGGGTGATGGGGCCAGATGCGGCCAGGAATAAATCACGTCGCGGCGCGGCTGTTGGTCGGCGCGGCACCATATTGCCCAGGGGCCCGATACAAACATCACCTTTCGCTACGCCAGCAGAGCGTGACAAGAGCCAATCGATTATCTCACGGATAATCAGGCTGGCAGCAAACACAAGCACGACGATAGGGCCCAGCACCGAAAGGTCTGAGTCCGCGGGAGTGGGAGGTCTCCAGAAACTGATGGTCAGGATGATCAAGCAGACAGTCAGTAGTACCCAACTGATACGCCAGCGACTTCCAAGCCAGTTTCCAAGTGGTAAGCTCCATTCGCTCGTTGCCATGAGCCGTGTTCACATCCAAGATTTACAAGAGGTAATCAAAATAGGTGGGGTGGTTTATCCCAACTGGCCATTTTGTATGGGTTTGGGAAAGAAGGCTACTGCAATCTGTAATGAATTGTACGCTATAGGAGCCCTGGATGTTCAATCCGATAGCATTTTAAATGCTAGATTAGTGGACGAATTGGTACCTGATGGTAGCGTGAGCGAGCAATGCAATCGTCGCAAGTGTTTGCTTTCTTCCGGTTGTAGCGTTTTTGCTGCCATATCGCACGACTTTAGTAATGGTTTGGTGACTCGATGAATGTGCAACAATTTCTTTCACATCATAAGTTGTTGAGAAATCCGTTTGCTGAAGAAGATGCGCAGACCGATGTCGTTTTCAAGGACACATGCATCGAAAGCACTTTTCACCCTGCTTGGGATAAAGTGTATGGTGATCCTAATGACCCGGCGACATCGTTGGTGTTCGGACAAAAGGGCTCCGGCAAAACGGCGATGCGCTTGCAGTTGGAGAAGCAACTAGACAATCACAATCGCAGTTTCCCGCAACAACGTGTGTATGTGGTTCCGTACATTGACTTCAATACGTTTTTGGGGCAGTTCGAACAGAAAGTCGGTTGGTGGTATCGCGGTAAGCCCGAAAGGATGTTGCAAGCCTGGCGGCTATGGGATCACATCGACGGGATTTTATCCGCAGGCGTAACCAAGTTCTGTCAAAGAGTAGAGCAAAACGCAATTGTCGATGGAAGTGACGCCGGTTTAGCAGATCAACTCAATCGATTCGATCATGGGCAAGCGCGTGATCTGTTGTTGCTGTCGCTCATCTATGATCAATCAACCGCGACGGCTTTTGATACACGGTACAGTTTCCTGCGCAAGAAACTTGGCTATCGAGCTTGGAGTGTCTGGTTCGATTTCGCGGGTGGCGTTTTGTGGTCGGTTGTAATAGCCAGTTTGATGATTTGGCTATTGGTCCAATCCCAAGTCACTTTCAAAACGGCTATGTGGACCTTTCCCTGGATTTTCCTGTTGGGTTGGTCCCCTTACCTATATCGCTTGCTGCGTAATCTTTGGGTGGCCTGGGGGATAAAGAAACATGTACGCGTCGGGCGCAAGAGTATTGGTCAGCTATTGTACGGCTTGATGCGGATTCCATTGTCCGAACTCGCTGGACAGCCAATGCCGACGTCACAACGGAGTGATGATCGATATAACTTGCTTGAAAAATTTCAGGGTGTATTGAAAGTGCTCAACTATCAAGGTGTTATTGTCTTGATGGATCGAGTGGATGAGCCCAATTTGATCAATGGTTCTGCTGAGCGAATGCGACTTTTTGTATGGCCCATCTTGGATAATAAGTTACTCAAGCATCCAGGCTTGGGGATCAAGATGATGTTGCCGCAAGAGTTGTATCGTTTTGTCGAAAAGGAGAGTCGTGACTTTCACGAACGTGCTCGCTTGGACAAGCAAAATGTCATTGCCCATTTCGGATGGACGGGTGAGGCGCTTTATGATCTTGTTGCCGCGCGAATGAAAGCTTGTGCAGAAAAAGACGCCGTTGTACGTCCGGAAGATTGGTTCGATTCTCGTGTGAGTCGAGATCGTCTCGTACAAATGATGCAGAGCTTGCAAGTACCGCGACACTTATTTCGCTTTTTGTATCGTCTGGTAACCGAGCATTGCAAACGATTCACGACAAGTCAACCGGATTACAAGATTCAACCCGAGACATTTGAGTCTGTTCTCGCAGTTTACCAGCGCGAACAACTTAGTATGGAAAATCCATGAGTGACAGGCTAAAGGCCATTGAAAATCGGAAACTGAAGACAGAAAGCCAATCACATTTCCTCGTCATCAAACTTTGGGAGTTGATGTAAGGCTGGATTGTACTTTGACGAGGCGGGGAGTTCAGTGATGCGTGAATCCTTGAATGGATTGACGTAACCAGGAGTGTCACCAAAACTAAGGCCCATAGCTTTTGCAGCGATCACAATAGAGCTATCTGGATTTACACGGCCGAGACTCTTGATGGCTTCCGAGATCTTGACGCTTCGAATCTCGGGAGCGTCGTAGCATACCATCTCACCGAAGCGACCTTCTTCAATTAATCGCACTGCATGGGTGCCATATTGTGTAGCCAAAGCGCGATCGAATGTGGTTGGTCCACCCCCACGTTGCAGATGTCCCAAAACGACACAGCGGGCTTCAACGTTCATATGCCGCTGAAGTTCTTCGGCGAGATAATTTCCAATACCACCTAAGCGACTTTGGCGCAGTTCGCCGCCTTCTTCTTGTTTGATCAATTTTCCACCGGGCAGTTTGGCACCTTCGGCAACAACAATGATCGTGAATTTTTTGCCCATCTCGCGACGGTGTAAAATCTTTCCGCAAACGTTTTCGAGTTTCCATTCGATTTCAGGGATCAGGATGACGTCGGCACCTCCAGCGATTCCCGCGTAGAGGGCGATCCAGCCAGCATGGCGTCCCATCACTTCGAGGACCATCGTTCTTTCATGGCTGGCGGCGGTTGAATGAAGTCGGTCGAGTGCGTCGGTTGCGCAGGCAACTGCGCTGAAAAAGCCGAAGCTAAAATCGGTGCAAGATAGGTCGTTATCAATGGTTTTGGGAACACCCACAATGGGCAGCCCAGCTTCAAAAAGTCTTTGAGCGATAGTAAGCGAACCATCGCCACCGACGCAGATAACTCCATCAAGTTCGAGTTTACGGAAAGTGCGGCGCACGGCGTCGACCAAGTCAGGGGGAAGTTGCGTCCTTTCGTCTTCACCTCGCGTCGCATTGAAGCGGCCTTTATTGGTTGCTCCTAAGATCGTTCCCCCCTGAACCAAAATGCCCGTTGTATTCTGTGCATTGAGCGAGATATAGTCCGCGGGGTCTGCCAATCCTTCAAAGCCGCGCAGAAAGCCAACCACTTCGTAGCCAAGATGGAGGGATGTTTTGACAACGCCACGAATCACTGCGTTCAAGCCAGGGCAATCGCCGCCGCCAGTTAAGATTCCGATACGATGCCGTTGGGACATGGATGACTCCTCAAGGGTGGCAATGTGCGGTTGGCTACCTGCACCATTTAAGACCAGCAAGTTGGTTTCGGGACAGTGAAGTACAACGGGTTTCAATTTAGTTGGAATTCGTCATGATCATACCAGTTTATTGCACGCACGAGTACACAGATACAACGGTTCGCATTATCATTCTGCCGCAAGAGTCGTCGAATGCCGGAGTCTGTTTATGCCTGATGTCCCTGTGATTGCCATCGAAAGTGCGGAAGACCCAAGACTGGAACCGTTTCGGGATCTGCGCAATCGCAATTTAACCCGCGTTAGTCGACGGTTTGTGGCCGAGGGATGGAATGTTGTGGAGCGATTGTTGCGCAGTGGCTTTGAAACGGAGATCGTTCTCTGTTCACCCAAGTATGTCGAGCAGGTTCAGCAGGTGTGGCAAGGTCCTGGTGTTATCTATCTCTTGGATCATGACAAATTTCCGCATTTGGTTGGGTTCAATTTTCATCGCGGGACTTTAGCGTACGCGAAACGCGGTGAGTTCCAAACGGTCGAGCAAGTGCTCAGTGAGCCAAGTAAGCTTCCGAAGCATACCTTGTGGTGTGGTGTGGTGGGGGTTCAGGATCCAGAGAATCTGGGAACCATCCTCCGTACATGTTCGGGGCTCGGAATCGACCGGGTTCTGATTGGGCCAGATTGTTGCGATCCATTTTCAAGACGCGTACTGCGCACTTCGATGGGCAATTCGCTGAAGTTGAAGTTGGTCGAGTCAGAAAATGCCGAACGCGACTTGCGATTATTGCGTGAGGCAGGCTTTCAGGTGTTGGCATCCTCTTTAACGGAGGATTCAAAGTCGCTTCCCGAAGTCGATTGGGGGGAGCGTGCCCTGATACTGTTCGGGAACGAAGGGCATGGACTTCCCGTGAGAATTCAGCATGCCAGCGACATACGATTGAAGGTCGATATGTCGCTGGGCACTGATTCACTCAACGTATCTGTAGCGGCCGGGATCATTTTGCATTACGCCGCTCGTCTAGCCTCTATGCCGTACAATCAATGAACAAAGTTTCTGTGGCTAGTTCGTGGAGTCCGGTGTAGTCGTCGTTGTTTCAGCGGGTGACGCTGCGGATTCACTATTCGTTTTTGCTTCGGGCGTTTTCACCTCGGGCGTTTTCACCTCTGGAAGTTCCTGCGGTGGCGCCGTTTCCTGTAGGTCAACCTGATCGATGTCGGTTTGGTCCACGGTATTGCGCAAAATCAAGTAAATGGCCGTCGAAGCGGTAAAGAAGAAGCTGAAGCAAAACGCACGACTCAAATAGAAAGCAGCGTTGTTACCAGCAATCAGCCAAAGCGGCATTTTTTCTGCTGTCATCATCCCCAGTGATTCTGTATTCGCGGCGCCGGCTCCCCACACATAAGTTCCCGCGATAAAACTCCAGGTAGTGGCGACGGCATAATAAAGTGCTGTCTCTCCCACAAGGCTGATGGTATGGGCTATCGCTACTGCAAGTAGCATTGGTACGGGGGCTTGTGAGATGTATGCAAAGCCTCGGGAGAAGCCTTCGAACCCATCGGCTTTTTTCTCGGTCGCGACGGCTGAAAATAGTAAGGGTAGGCCAAAGGCCCAGTTCATTGCGACCCGGGTAATCGGGAAAAGGAGCAGTAGGGCAGGGATCATCAGGATACCAGAGATTGTTGCGCCGATGGTGCCGAGTTTTGCAATGGTGCCAATGAGCCAAACGGCAGATAGCAGAGTGAAGATAATGAACAGTGGGCTCAGTAGGGCAAGTACGAAGGAGATCCAGCGTGAGCGAACCACTTTCCAGGTTGCTCCCCATTCTTCTGTGGAGCGTGTTCCCAATTCGACTACGGAGCGACGCGCGATCCATCCGCCAATAGCGCTCCAGATCAGCAAGCTGCCAATGGAACCAAAAGAGATGGTCGCCGCTTTGGTCCAGGTCCAGGTGGTCCCGCTATAGGCACCCGTCCCGACGACGTTGCTAAATGGTGTGAGCCATTGTCGCCACACGCCGAGGTAGCCTGTGTTGAAGGTGTTTCGAACATCAAAGTCTTGCGGGCCGATGCTCCCCCAGTATGCCACCGGTTCCGAAAAGAGTTGTCCACCGAGTTCCCAAACTTGGTTCGTCAGGAGAACTCCGATCAAGGCAGGAATCAGCCAAGTGCTCCGCCAAGCCAAAGGAAGGGAGCGCGCAAGTGGGTACCAGCCCGTTAGGGATCGATACCAGTCCACCTTAACGACAGGTACTACGGGTGGCTCGGGGCGATCGCTCATCTCTACTCCTTTTTCATTTCTATGTCTTGCAGTGTCCACGCTTCCGCAGAGTCTGACAAGCTTGCGGTGTGCTGGCAAGATAGAGAGGAAACTTGAGGCTGATTTTGGTTTTTTTGCAAATTTTTTCGACCTTCTATCTTGGACACTTTGGATTTGGATTTTTGCAGGTTGCACAAAAACTAGGCACCCTCAGGCATGCTCGTTTTTTGACAGCGACTGCACGGAAGTTAGGCACGAGTGAGTCAAGCGACGTAAATCAAAGCTATCAAACAAGTTACGGGGAGGCTGTTGACGGTGTTT
>JBILTA010000311.1:0-6659 GCA_044371785.1 Pirellulaceae bacterium
GAATTCGCCGCCGCGTGCAGACCACTCTCCGTAACCACAGGCTGCCGATATTCCAACGACCGCAAATCGACAATTCGTCGATCCAAGTCTCGCATCTCAGCCCGCAAATCATCCATGCGATCCCACTGTCGCAACCGTTGCTCGACTCGCTCCAAGTGCTCTCGTAGTAACACTAATCGAGTCGTATCAACCGCGCGAACCTTTGGCGCATCCTTTAGCCGATCCTCGAGCCGACGTACCTCAACCAAAATCGCAGCATGATCTCCTTGCGCGGCCCGCAATTTCGCCTCAGTCTCACGCAACTTCTCTCGTATCGCAATCTCCGCACCATCATCAATCGATTTGCGAATAACCGTCTTTACCTCCAACGGCAATTGATCGACTCGATAACTATGCAAGGTCGTACCATGCTTCTCGCACCCACATTGATACGGCAACTTCAATTTCAATTGCTCAACCGAAACTCCAAGCTCCGCCGCAATTTGTTGCAACAACTGCAACCTATCCGTCAGCAACTTATCAATTGCAGTCTGCAACTCCTTTTCACATCGCCCTAACTGCTCTATCTGTTCATGCAGCTGTCGCGATGCCGTATCCGACTCTTTGCGAGAAATCTGTCGACATACTTCATACAGATTCTCCTGCATCGACTTTAATGTCGAAGGCAAAGACACATCCACATAATTATTGCCACGCGTCCCATGATTGTAGACCTGTACAAGGTCTTCTAATTGACGTCGTGTCTGCAACAGTTGATTCTCTAACGCTCGCAACGGCTCACGTGGATCCACCGCAGCAAATGGATTACTCAAATCACTCTGCTTCTCAACACGCAACTGCGCAGCTGATTGCTCAAGCTGCTGACGATGTGCGGCAATCTCCGCCGCAGTTCGTTGCCAATGATGTAACTGAGTATCGATTTCTTTCAATCGATCCATATGACTCTTTGTCACCACCGGCACAAGAGTCTCTGCCACAACAGCTGGCTTGTTGTTTTTCGACGCCAAGTGCAACTCTTCCACCAATCGCTGCTGCTCTTGACGCAAACGCCCAACTAAACCACTCAACTGCTCAGCCCGATTCAACCCGTCAGCCAAGTCTCGCTGCCATTGCTCGCGCTGCGAATAATACTTCCGCTGCTCTTGCAATTCAGCCTCAGTTGGTACATCGCGCTGAACTAAATCGATATCCTGCAATACCCGACGTTGCTCTCCACGCAACTCATCGCGCGTCGAATACGTGCGATCATGGATGGGCAACCGATCGAAATACTCGATCTCGTTCGCCAACGCAGATCGACGACGCTGCAAGTCTTCTAATTCAACTGTCGGAACCGCTGGCACGTATGTGGGCACCGGTGCTTGCAACAATCCTTGTTGCCGCGCCGCATTCCACAAAGCCTGCGGAGCAACACATTGATCTTTGCTCAGCGCATACACCGCGTCATAAAAATGACGGTCCATTTGAGGTGCCGCGACACCTTCGTTTGCAGCAAGCGATCGCCACGATAACGCATCACTCCACAAAGGGCGATGCTCAACGCGATACTCGCGCTCGCCATGCAAACTGTTCGCATAATGAAATCGTCGAAATAATCCCGACGCATCACTCCATGTAATTTGTCGCATCGGCAAAGCAGTTTGCCCAACTTGCGATGCCAAAGGGCCATATAGCCCACTCACCAAACGGCGCATCATCTTCGATGTGTTATACGCAGACGGTACGCAAATAGCATTGAGACCTTCGTTCAGAGGACCAATGTGCGAAATTGCTTCCGCTGCAACCGCAGAAGCCACTCGGTTCGCCTGCCCGGCTAAACTAACAGGGCCAACTGAATGAAAGGGGCCCATCGCGTGCGACGGTAATTGAGGCGAATCCATTAAATTTTCGGGATCAACATCCATGCTAACCAGATACATTGGCTCCTCCTTAGCCTTATGGTCCAAACTGGGTCACCCGATAACCTACACCATTCACACTTTTCGGGCCAATAGCGATTTTTTTACTAAAGTTCCCTCCACCAACTCCGCAGCGAACTTATGTCCCCTAATTGGGCCCGCTACGCACCGTTTTTCCCAAAGTTCACCCAAATCGACCCAAACCCTTTCGATTTTGGCCATTTTCTCAATCCCACTCCCTGGTTATCCTATTAGCAGCGAAGTGAAATGAGTCACTCGCCCATTTTTCCTTTCTTAACAGTCTTGAATCCCATCATGACCACCCGCCGACGCGCTCGAGAAGTCGTTCTCCAACTTCTCTACGAAGACGATCTCAACCCTAATCACGACCCAGCGCTCGCCGGACCCTTCATTGCCAAAAGAATGCTATCTAACAAGCCGCTGTCGCAGTTCGCCCTAGATTTACTCAACGGCGTTCGCAAACATCGCTTTAAAGTCGATCAACTGCTGTCACAAAAGGCCACCAACTGGTCCCTGCGCCGAATGTCAGCCATCGATCGAAACATTCTCCGTTTAGCTACCTACGAAATGGTGCATGTCGGTACACCCGGCCGCGTCGCGATCAACGAAGCCGTCGAAATCGCCAAACGCTATGGGGGAAAAAACTCCAGCACCTTCGTGAATGGCGTCCTTGATCGGGTTTTGCGCGAACTCAACGAAAAACAAGGCGAATCCGAATCGGCTGCCGTCTCGGAAGCCTAATATCTCCCCTAGGTCTGCACTGAAACCGCATCCCTCGCTAGCCCGGGCACGCCCCGCAACACCGCTGCGCTCCCAATTTCACCGCTACCCTTTGCCTTCGAATTAGCTACGATGGTAGCGGCTTCCGTTCTTTGACATTCCCCTACGCGAGTTCGAGCTATGAGTGCGCCAGAAATATCGGCTGACCAGTCGCTGGCTTCTGTCAACGTTTCACGTCTCATTGGGTCACTTACCCCCAATTCTGATTCCGACCGATTGGTCGACGCCGCCCTCGCTGTGGCTCGCTTGCTGCAAAACCGTGCCGCAAAATTACAAACACCAGCCGAACGTCGCCAACAAGCCGAACTGGATCGCATGATCCAACATCCCAGCGACAAAGCTACCCTCACACAAATGACCGATCAATCCTTTCGTAGCCAATCGGCATGGCGCGTGGTCGATCAAATGGTACACATCCTCGACGTCCAAGGTGTGCCTCGTTTCTTCAGTATGCTCGATCGCACTCTGCTGAAGGGCTTTCAATCTTTCGGAAACTACCTACCCGGTGTAGCTGTCCCCTTGGTCAAAGACAAAATGCGGAAAGAAACCGCTAACGTTATTCTTCCCGCCGAAGCCGAAATGCTCTCTTCGCATTTGCGTGCCCGTAGCGAAGAAGGCCTTCGCATGAACGTGAACTTTCTCGGCGAAGCGATCCTTGGCGAAGAAGAAGCCCAACGCCGACTCGAAAAATATCTCGCCGCTCTACAGAGCCCCGAAATCGAATGCATGTCGGTCAAGATCTCAACCATCTACTCACAAATCTCCGCCATCGCGCGCCGCCACACCGTAAAAGTTCTATGCGATCGACTCGAACTCATATTGCGCGCCGCTGCTCGCGAAGTTTTCGTGCGGCCTGATGGCTCAAAGGTTGGCAAGTTCGTCTACCTCGACATGGAAGAGTATCGTGACCTGCGACTCACCGCCGCCACTTTCATGACAACACTCGAACGCCCCGGCCTCGAACAGGTTCGCGCAGGCATCGCTTTACAAGCTTACATCCCCGACTCGCATTTAGTGCAACGCGAGTTATCCGAATGGGCACAAGAACGCGTTCGCCGCGGCGGATCTCCCATCACGGTTCGTGTTGTTAAAGGAGCCAACATGGAGATGGAACGCGTCGAAGCTTCCATTCGCGGTTGGCCGCAAGCACCCTACAAACATAAGCATGAGACCGATGCCAATTACAAACGCATGCTCCAATACGGTATGCAACCAGAAATCTACCAAGCGGTTCAACTGGGCGTCGCTTCCCATAATCTATTCGACTTAGCCTACGCAATTGTGCTTGCCGCAAGCCAAGGCATGTTAGCCCAAGTGCAATTCGAAATGCTCGAAGGTATGGCCAATCATCAACGTCGAGCCCTCTTCGAACTATGCCACAACGTGTTGCTCTACGCCCCAGCCTGTCATCAACATGAATTCATCAACGCAATCGGTTATCTGATTCGTCGCCTAGACGAGAACACTGGCCCGGATAATTTCCTGCGACATGCGTTCAACATCCAAGTGGACAGTCCAGCTTGGAAGCGATTGGAATCAGGTTTCAAATCTTCGCTCGAACTTTCACAAACCGTTTCCGATCAACCGCGGCGAACCCAAGATCGCCGCCAAACGCCCGAACAACCTGCCGAACCAATACTTTGGGAAGAACTCCAAAACGAACCCGACACTGATGTTTCGCTTATACAAAATGGCTTATGGGCAGAATCGATTATCGAACAATGGAAACATCGCTGTGATAGTCGCGCCACCGAAATCGCTCTCTGTGTTGCTGGAGAAACACAAATGGGTGAAGGTGGTTTATACGAATCACCCGATCCATCGCGTCCTGGCGTTGTCGCCGCTCGTTATCACCAAGCGAGCCCCGCTCAAATCCGCCGCGCTATACAATGCGCTGCCGATGATCCCTCGGGATGGCGTCAGCTTCCACCGCGCCAACGTTACGACATTTTACGCCTAGTCGCCCAAGAGATTCGCGTGCGCCGTGGCGATCTCATGGGGGCAGCTCTGGCCGATGGTGGCAAAACACTTTTGGAAAGCGATCCTGAAGTTAGTGAAGCTATCGACTTCGTTGAATTCTATGCCCGCTGTGCACTCGACTTGGCGCAGCGCGAGGATATCGAAATCCATCCGCTGGGTGTCGTGGCCATTATCTCGCCCTGGAACTTTCCAATCGCTATACCATGCGGTGGCATCGCTGCTGCACTTGCGGCCGGCAACACCGTCTTGCTCAAACCCGCTTCCGATACCGTACTCCCAGCTTCCGTATTATGCGAATGCTTTTGGGCAGCTGGTGTTCCTCGCACTGCATTGCAACTCATTCCTTGTAGCGGGAGTGTAGCTGGAAATTCGTTGGTAGGGCACCCCGATGTGAAAGCCGTGATTCTCACCGGTGGCACCGAAACCGCACAACGGATGCTCAAACAACATCCGCATCTATTCTTGCTTGCCGAAACAGGTGGTAAGAACGCGACGATCGTGACGGGGCTGAGCGATCGTGATCAAGTGATCAAAAACGTATTGCATTCCGCCTTCTCTCATTCGGGACAAAAATGTAGTGCGACGTCCCTGCTATTATTGGAAGAGGAAGTTTTTGACGACACGAACTTCCGCGAACAATTCGCAGATGCTATCAGCAGTATGTCGGTTGGCTCAGCTTGGGAATTGAAGAACAAAATGGGCCCTCTGATTCGCCCACCCAGTGGTGCCTTATTGCGTGGCCTCAAGGAACTCGAACATGGCGAATCCTGGGCTGTTCTTCCAAAACAACTTGACGATAACCCTTCGCTTTATAGCCCAGCCGTAAAGTGGAATGTTCAGCCTGACAGTTTCACTCACAAGACAGAGTTATTCGGCCCCGTCCTCGGCGTGATGAAGATCAAGAATCTTTCACATGGCATCGAATTGGTTCATGCCACAGGTTACGGTTTGACCAGCGGTCTTGAAAGCTTAGACGATCGTGAACAAGAACTTTGGTCGAGCCATTTGCGAGCCGGCAACTTGTATATCAATCGCCCAACCACTGGCGCTATCGTATTGCGACAGCCGTTCGGTGGTCTCGGTCTAAGTGCTTTTGGCCCCGGTATCAAGGCGGGGGGCCCGAATTACATCATTCCGCTTTGCCACGTTCGGCCTAAAGCATCGACCACACGTTCCCCAATCACATCATCCAAAGCCACTCCACAAATCGGCAAGCTCAAAACGCTGTGGGAGCACTTGGAAAAGGACACACAGATTCCTGCTGCAGCCGCTGCCTTAAAGCCGTTGATACGACAAGCGTTAGTGGACTTCGATCAATTTGCGAGCCAAGAGATCCTGGAATCCCATGATCATTTCAAATTGATCGGACAAGATAACTTGCGCCGCTACTTGCCTGTGAAGCAAGTACGAATACGAGTCGAACTGAACGATCGTCTAGAAGATACACTCATTCGTATCATTGCAGCGATCGCGGTAGGCTGTCGAGTGACCGTCAGCGCTGCACCACGCTTTGAGCGAGCGCTGCTTGATTGGCTCGACCGTTGGACCGAAGACTTGGCAGGTACAATTGAGTTCGTTGAAGAAAGCGATGAATTGTTGGCCGAGGCGATTCGCTTGAAGCAAACGGATCGAGTTCGATATGTGGATGCTAATGCGATTCCTTTACCGATTCGATCTGCCGCCCTTGAGTCGCACATTCACTTAGCCGATCGCCCAGTCACAACGGTCGCTCGCGTCGAAGCGTTATGGTATGTCGAAGAGCAGAGTCTCTGCCGCGACTATCATCGCTATGGCAATCTAGGTGTTCGCGGTCAAGAACAGAGAACGGAACCATCGTAGCACGGTAGTCCTCTGCCATGCTTACAATCAGCGCCAACATCACCTTCGTAGAAACCATCCGCGGCCATGCTCGGTAGGGCAGGTGACCATTCCCCATGTTGCCTGGATGAGGGACTACCGAGCTACGTTATCCTCTGCCGT
>JBILTA010000312.1:0-6658 GCA_044371785.1 Pirellulaceae bacterium
TCACCAGCAGTAAACGGACCAAGTGGATCAATGCTCGTCCGTGCTGACCAAGCAAAGTTTCTGTCTAAGTCTTCGGCGGAAATGGTCGCATCACGACCACTGTTAATTCCATTGATCAGTGCGATCTCAAATCGGGATGGCATCGAGTACACTTCACCTTCGCCAAAAATGGAAACGCCCGTGGATCGACCCATATCAAAGAAGAGATTAGCAACCGACCGCTCGGTAAATTGGAATCGACGAGCTGATTCTTCGCGCGAACGA
This sequence comes from Pirellulaceae bacterium, assembly GCA_044371785.1. Taxonomy (GTDB): domain Bacteria; phylum Planctomycetota; class Planctomycetia; order Pirellulales; family Pirellulaceae; genus JAFLCP01. The sequence goes on from JBILTA010000312.1 coordinate 265, forward strand.
CTAAAGGGTGATTTCCATTTCCCTGCTCGCAATCCCAATGTGCCGGGCCTCAGGTCAAACATGCTACAGCCAAAGTCATAGCTGAAATAAGCATCCAAGAAACTGACCTCTGAGGCTTGGTCGCTATTGGCATCTAGGACCAGGGTGTAACGCAGATCGGGTGTATAGGCATGCCCATCAAAGCCAAGTCGGATTCGTTCAAGAGAGAGTGTGTTACGGCTACGATTCGGACCGTCCGAATCAAAAGCTGCATGGCGCAACTGCATCCAGCCGTTGACCTTCAAGGAGAAGGGAAACTGGTTTGTTTCAAGCGAATTCATAGAAGGGCTAGCAATTACAAAACCATTTGCATAGCCGTATTCGGGGGATTGAGTATTCGCCTCTCCCTTTTCGTTCGATGAATCGTTCGGCTCCAGAAACTCTATCGCCGCTGTATCAGGAGATTCCGCCGACTGTTGTACGTCGGTAAACCCCTCCGTTTCTTGGGCGGCCGCGGAAACGTTTAGTAGGACAAAACTTGCCATCCAAACGGTTACGAACAAAGCGCGAAAGAGAACTAAGCATTCGGACTTCGCTGAGAAAGGTAAAGCGAGTTTTTGTGATGCCATACGGTTCTATCTCACTTCCTCGACCTTTCTCAAGCTGCTCCCTGTTGAGGGTGGTGTATTGGTCCTGAGGGGGGAATACCTAAAATCAGCCCATGGTGTCAATGCGGGTAGGGATGATTCCCAAGTTAGGCTGGGATTTTTCCCTAATTAGTGGGGAAACGTTGGATAGATGAAGAGTATGAGAGTAATAGTACTCAAACGCGAACGCTCCATAATCGCTACTTTGCGGTCAGTGCATTCCGATAATGCGGGCCGTATTGGTTTTATGGCTGGCTCTATATCGATTTAGGCCAACGGCTGAGTATTGTCATAACGACGGTATAAATCATGCCGATAGCTCTACCGGTGTGTTCAGTTGAGGTAACGCCTCAAATGTGCCCCGTTCTCTCAATGATGCGATGGATCGCTCTCGCACTTCACTGTGCTCTATCTGCCACGGAGGCGTTATGATTCGGTCAGCTTTTCAAAAAGCTTTGGCTATTTTGTTTTGGGGTGGTCTCGTAAACGTCTCTTGGTCGCAAGTCGCCAACGAGTGCGATGACCCAAGTCTGAATAGTGACACGCCAGTATACTGCGATTCTGCAGATGCCTGCGACGCTTTTAGTAGTAGTGATTGTAACGGTTGTAGCGATTTATGGACGCGTGAGACTTTGACTGGTGGTTGGGGCGGCCGCCGCAAAGCACTAGCTGACTCCGGCGTAAAATTCTCCGGCAGATCGACCCATTTCGCCTTTGGTGTGGACGGTGGTATCATTGCTCCGCCTCTTCCAATCCTCGGGCCGGGCGATACATTTAGATACACCGGCCGCGGTGAATATGACTTGCTGTTTGATTTGGAAAAATTTGGTGGCTTGCCGTACGGCTCACTCTTAGTTAGAGCCGAACATTGGTACGGCGAATATGGAAACGTTTCTCTAAACACAGGGGCGTTCCCTCCAGCTGTGTTTGCGGCTGCGACTCCAGTTGCCCCTAATGACCCAGGGGTGCCCTACATCACCAACTTCTTGTTGACACAACCACTCTCGGAAGAGCTTGTCGTCTTCGTTGGTAAGAAAGACGTGCTAGGTTCATTGGATCAAGACGACTTCGCAGGTGGCGATGGTACAGATCAATTCGTGAACCAAGCCTTAGTGGCTAACCCGGCCTTTTTGCTTGGTTTGCCTTACACATCCTTTACCATGGGTGCAGCCATGCCTCGTGATTGGGGTATGATCACCACATTCATTTATGACCCACGAGACCGAACCCAAGACTTTTTTCAAGTCGATGATTTGTTCGCCGATGGAATCATCATGGGTGGTGAAGTGAAAGTGAAAACGAACTTCTTGGGCAAGAAGGGGCATCAACATGTGGGCGGCTTATGGAAACATACCGAACTCACCGATCTAAGTTTCGCGGAACCACCACCCGGTGTCTATCCGTCGCCCGTTGTGCCAGGCTTCGCAACGATTTCAGATTCCTATACGATCTACTATGGATTCGATCAGTATCTCGTTCAATTCGCTGACAATCCAGAAAAGGGTTATGGGCTTTTCGCACGAGCTTCGATCAGCGACGGCAATCCTACTCCCTTGCGATACTTTCTAAGTGCCGGTGTCGGCGGCTTCAGCCCCATTATTGGTAGACATCGTGGGGATACGTTTGGATTGGGCTGGTATTACGTCGGAGCAAGCAATGAATTCGGACCATTGCCACAAGCTATCTTTGGTCCAGAAGACGGCACTGGAGTGGAACTGTTCCACAATATTCAAGTAAACAAGTGGATGAATATCACGCCTGACGTTCAATTTATTCAACCTGAAACAACTGCGATTTCGGACGAAGCTTTTGTTTACGGTATCAGGCTCAACGTTCGACTCTAAGTTGCGTAGGCCTTGGTGGACCACGAAAAATACGCAGGCCACACAGACCACGAAAAAACCTAAGCGAGGAAATGGGGGCATCCCATTTCTTCGCTCGGGATCGTCAGGTAGTTACGCGGGATACCATGTGCAGTCGATGGCACTCTAACCAAGTGGGCGGCTCGCATTTCTCGGCGAGTCGACGGATAACCGCTTCTGGTATTGCCGCTGAACGATCACGATTTTGTCGAAGGATCGTGGGCAGCGGAGGCTCGATGTAAACGAGGTCGATGTTGGCGTTGTAGTCAGCAAACAATTCCAGCCAGCGGCCGCGCGTCGACCGCATGATGTTGGTCGCGTTGAAAATGAACGAAGTCCCCTTCCTTAGAAACTCCCGACAACGTTCGCGAGCAATTTGCGCAACCTCACCTTGGTTGTCAGTCGGCGCAACATCCATTTCCTCGCGAATCGAATCCAGAGCAACTACCGGTTGAGCATTGCCATATTCATGGATCCAGCGATCTTTACCTGATCCAGGCAGGCCCGACAAAACCGTTACCTTGCAAGCAAAATTCTCGTAAGGTACGTAATGCAGATTGGGGGCTGCTTGGCGAAAGAATGTAAACCGTGCATGATCCGTTGCAAAGGGATAACGGGCTTCATAACACCCCTGCTCTTCCGCGACTTCTTTCCAGTAGTGCAGATTCTCCTCGGGGCGATCCAGGGCATCGGTATCACGCCCACGCGAATCGGCGAGTGCAAATTGGTAGAGCAATTTATTGCTTACAAGCCACGATAGACGAACGACCTCGTGCGTCGGCTCTTCTCGACTAAGCAAGAAAACGGGGCGACCGTGATAACGCACCAATTTGCAAATCGCCTCGCGGGTCAGCAGGTCGCAATCGAGGTTACGCAAAACATTGCGTGTGAGTATTTCACCTTTTGCAGCGTGATGATGAGACGTGATTCTCCCAGTGATGGAGTCCACTTCGGTGGTAAACGGCTTGGCGCTATCATGAAAAATAGTCGTGAATCTTAAAAGCGTTTGTTCCTGCTCTGTTAGATTTGGCCATTCGGTCAAGTAAGACAGTTCGTGAAGCACTCGTTTGGTATGTGTCCAGACATCACCTTCAGCATGCCATCGCGCATCTTGAATACACGCGGCCATCGCTCGACACCACGATTGCTCTTCGGCCCAGTTAATCAACTCAGCATTGGAAGCTTGGCTCAGTTCGTTCCATTTCATAACGGCGTTTCCAATAATGTGTATCGCCGAGCTATTTGTGACTTAGTGTTCGACAAACGCTCAACTCCAGATATCCACCTGCTCAGCAAGCAGATTGGGTACCAAGGCTTGTTGCTGCCAGTGTGTGCTCTCTTTGATTTTCTCGACGAACTCTGGACGAACGAATTTTGCTCGTCCGGTGACGGAGACTTCATCTTCGATGCGTACATAAAGACCCTCCATCAATGAATCGGTTCGCCGCGTCGTTGGATGTTCGAATTGGCTGTCGAAAACCGATGGGCCAATCAACTCGGCGAGCATTTTTCGCTTAATCGCCCCTTTATGCACGATGGGGACGGTCTGAATGCCCGATTGGTATAAGATTTTCATTCGGCGCGGATAACTAAGAAAATGTTCCGCCTCTTTGTCATAGATATCGAATTCAAAAAAATAGTGTGTCAATTGGCGATAGTGGATCGTGTGTTTAGCATACATCCATTCGCCGAAGAGGATGTAACGCTTTTGAAGTCTTTCCTCGAGTAGATCGCGTTTGACATGACACCATTGTTTGAAGAGATCGTACTGCGGATGCATACCGGGCGTGATGAGATGACCGCGGCATTGCAAAACGAGTTCCCCATTCTCATCAAAATGGATACCCACATTAGTGCCATCGATCTTCTCTTCCACAATAAGAGACTTGTCTTCTATCAGTTTAGTGGAATCACGTTCCGACAAATGTTTATCATCGTCGGTTCCTTTGGAACCAAACAAATGCGGCGTACGCGGATATTTAATGAAGTCGCCGAGTGATGATCCCATGGAAGCACCTTTGTTCTTTCTTCTTCGCTCAACCCGTAGCCGGAGCGCCAACGCAGGCCAGAACGCTCTTTACCATAGCTCCAAGCGACGGATTTCCAGACGTAGGAACTCGACTGATTTTGACAGATTTCGCTTGACTACGGTTCATTTCAGCTCTACTATAAAACCAAATCTAAGAAACCAAATGTCACTAGAGGGCTATATGGCAAGGCCAAAAGCTAAAGAACTCACTGAACGTGAGCTCGAGATTATGCATGTTTTTTGGGAGCATGGCGAGCAAACCGCCGCCGAAATACGCGACCAGATGGAAAAACTGGGGCGTGATTTGGCTTACACCACGGTAGCCACCTTAGTCCGCATTTTGCTGGAAAAAGAATTTCTAAAGCAAACCAACGAGGAACGTCCTTTTAAGTTTGTACCAGCCAAGACGTATGAAGAGGTCTCGAGCAGTTTGCTGGGTGATTTAGTCCAAAAAGTTTTCGCGGGTTCCCGAATGCAACTTTTGGTGCGTTTGTTTGAACAAAAGAAATTAACCGCTGCTGAACGCGAACGTCTGCAGGAAATTTTGGATTCGATGAAGAAATGAGTGGCGCTTACTTTACTGCTTGAACACCTTACCTCGCCAAAGAGGTCTCTTATGAATGCTATGGGTAACCTGCTGATTTGTGGTCTTTTACAAGTTAGCTTAGTCGCGATCTTTGCGATCGCAGTTATTTCGATCGGCAGTCGATGGAGTCGCCGCTGGGCCGCTTCTCTATCTTTCTGGTCACTATTGGGAATCGTAGCCTTAACCGTTTTAGCGATGTTTCCACTTCCCAGTTGGTTTGATCAAAACGTTTTGAGTCGCTTCGATGGATCCCAAGCCAAGCCTAGTATCGCAACTAGCGGAACGAACGCTGAAGACGCTGCGGTTGAATTGCAAGAGGATGTGAATGTTGATATCGATTCCTATTGGAGCGAGGTACTAGGCGCGAGCCTGGAAGGGATACGCAATTTCAATCGGTCTGAAGACTTAAGCCAAGTACCAACTACAGAGATTGCCAAACAAAGTTTTCTCACCCGCAGTCGAATGGTCTCCATTTCGTTTTGGATATTGGGAATCGGAATAGCAATTGGGCTCTGTCGATTTTTGGGTGGTGTGCTTGGTGTGTATCTTCTGGTTCGTTCTAGTCGAGTGGTGTTGGATCGCGGCGTGGTGGATTGTGTTGAGTTGAGCCAAGCCAAATTGAATTACGCACATCGGATTGAAATCCGTGAGACTCAGCAGCTTCAGACAGCAGCAGTGGTAGGTTGGAGACGGCCCGTATTGCTGTTGTCCATGAACTGGAAGCAGTGGAGCCAGGATCAATTGCGAAGTGTGATTGCACATGAAGTAGCGCACATCGCACACGACGATTATTTCACGAATCTGTTGGCTCAATTGGGTTTGGTTTTGCACTTTTATCATCCGCTGGTGCATTGGTTGGTACGGCGCATGAGATTGGAGCAAGAGTTGGCGGCTGATGCGATAGCGGCCAAATTGGTTGGGGGAGCAAGCGTCTATTTGAAGGCGATTGGGGAGCTCGCGTTAACTCAATCGAAGGAGCGGGTCGCGTGGCCTGTTCAAGCATTTTTACCAACGCGGGGAACATTCTTGAAGAGAATCGAGATGCTACGGGGTATGGGGACGATTTCGGATCGAGTGCCGTGCGCTTGGCGTCTCGGCTCGCTTGGCGTGTTAGTGGGAGTGATGTTACTTGCGGTCGGTTTGCGGCCCAGTTTTCAGGTACTACCCGGATCGGTAGCACCAGAGGTCTTGGTGGCGGGCGAACCAGTGCCGCTGACGCTGGTGGCTGAGGATAAGCCGTTCGAAGCGCAGTTTGTGCCAGGCGACACCACTGCAGTGATCATGTTGCGAA
>JBILTA010000313.1:0-6628 GCA_044371785.1 Pirellulaceae bacterium
GTTAGATGCTTGTAAACCTGCAAGACTAAGCTCAAAACGGCCAATCCAAGCACGCTAATGCCGAGCCATGGGTAACCAGAAAAGATAGTCAAGATAACGCCAAATACTCCAAGAGATATAGAGGGCATCTGGGCCAGTCGCTCGAAAAGTTTAGCGATCTTTGAGCCGGAAATCATGAGCCACACAATGCCCACGACCAACAAACTTATTGCGAATAGATTAGATAGGTGAACCTGAAACGGTTGCTTTTCGCTTTGTACTTCCACGGTTGCAATGGTTCCCGATTTGACCAGGACAATTCCCGTCGACATATCTTCCAAGGATGGTTCTTTCAAGCCTTCATTGGAAGAAATATCTGGTTGTCCATTTCCCAATCTCTCTAGCCATCGGTTCATAACTTCATTTACTGCAAGTGCTGGTCGATTTTCAGATAACTCTTTTCTCCAAGCTTCACTCCACTTGCCTAAGCTTCCGGTGTTATAACTTGCAATGGTTGCCTCCGCGTCCGTCAATAACTTCAGAATAGAGCTTGATTCAAGATCTAGGGCGTCAAGCCTAGTGACAGGTGATGTCAGCTCTGAGTCCAATTTAAAGAGTGAGTGCTCAAGTTGCCCATCTTGCTCCGAGCGCATTACAAACTCAACCATCGATTTTTCGACTTCCAGATTAATGCCAGTTGGTAGTGGCACCTTAATACCTTGCCAAGATTTAACCTCTTGACTCTTTAAGATCAGCTCCAACTTGGTTGGGAGGTTGGATGGCTGAATCGTGACGGACTGGATGCCCGTTAGTGGTTCGCGTTGAATCGCTTGCGGGGAACCATTCTCGATCGCACCTATGAGTATCATTCCTTCTGGGATAGAAAAACGGGCGGTTAAGAATCCTTCAGGATCAATCCAGTACGTGCTCTTTATCAATGCGTGAGAGTCCTTATCCAATTCGATCCCGTAATGCACCAGTTTCACGGACATCTTGGGGCTATTCGATTTGTCAGATTGGAGATCTGCTTGATATCGACGGCTCGTAGGTTCGAGGAATTGAAAACTGATATCTTTCACACCGTCAAGGGTGTTGAGCATCGCTTCAAATTCGGTTGGGATTGGCTCTGGACGAAGGCCCGTCGTTCGCCAGGTGAAATTGTGCTGACCACTAAACTGTGGTAGACCTACGCGATGAACGAGGGCGCCACTTCCAACCAAGCTTACTTGAGGCAACGAGACTTGCCCTGAGACGCGATTGAGCTCAAATGAGATGGTGTGTACTTGTTCTTCGGTGATAGGCGAAGTTGGAAACAAACTCAGCAGCTGATGGCTGCCATCAGGGGAAGGATCGAGGCGAAAGGGGCAGGGGGGAGTTATTTCCATTTGTGATGTCACGGAAGCAGGCAACTCGAAAACAAGCGTATCAAGAGGCGAATCTTTTGAACGCAACCTAGTGATTAAAGTGTAACGCCAGCGGTCATTGTTAGAAATTAACAAGCCCAATGTGCTGCCATCGATGCTGCCACTTTGTTGAATCACCGTCAACCGCGCTGGGAGCTGTGAGGATCCATTAAAATGGTCCGCAAGTTCAACCTGCAACACGCCTACTTGGTTCGACTTGAGCATATCTTCGCTCGATCGGTCAAGCATTTGGCGTGAGTCTGGTAATTGATCGACATCCTCTAGTCGCATCACTAAATTGGTTTCTCGATGCAGCCGCAATAACGACTGGTTAACGTTACCGAAAACAGCCGTCATTCGAGGTACGGCTACAGGCTCCCCTAGTTTCAATGGAAGCGATGCTTGGCAGGTGAGCTTATTGCTTTCCAAGCCGACTGTTTTGATATTGGTCAATGAGAGAAGAGTTCTGGCTTCACTTCTGACAAGACGAAAATCTAGTCTCGGTGTGCCATTGACGACAAGCGAAGTGATTCGCACTCCGTCCGGAATGGCAAACAGAAGTAGTTCAGTACCATTGGAGAGATTAGACCAAGTCGCCTCATAATTCATATCGAAATGTGAACCTCTAGCAATCGTGTCGCATACCTCATCGATGTCCATTGGCACTGTCGACTCACGCAATTGAATGCTGGGGATCGAAGCTCGTGAAGAGCTCACATATGATTTCGCGGGTATGCCGAGCCCCCGATTTTCCCAGCGACTGAGTGCTCTATCTCCCGTTTCTTCTGTCCAGCCTTCGGGCGTGTCAAGCAGCCAGATAGAATCGGGACTGCTCGACGTAGCTAACGAAAACTGCAGCGGATTGACCAGGGATGACTCTGGAAACAGAGGCGGATTGATACCAACGCTCAACCAGGACTCTTTGGGTTTCCAAGCCGTGTAAATTACCGCTTCGGTCATCGAAGTGGATTGCACATTTATGTTGTAAGTTACCAAACCGTTGGCGAGATTGGTGGTCAAGCCATCCCATTTGCCGTCACCCCAATTTAGACCGACGGGAGTCCATTGATCACCCATCTGCAGAGTGATCTTTTTGGGAACCGCCGAATCACCATAACGCATTCGGATTTGGGTGATGAGAAAGGCAGTATCACCCTGCAAATGAAGCCACGCATCGACTTCGGAATCGAGTGGAGAGGAATCTTCAATTAGATCGTCCCTCCCCAACACGCTGATGGCCAAGCGATTTTGTTCGCCAAGCTGGTAGTTTCCCGGAACGCCATTGGCACCATCGACAAATATCCCATTCACTTTAACTTTCTTGCTTGCAGGTGCAAGTAAAGTGAGGGTTCCTGTTGGAACCTGTGGAATGGGGATATCAAATTGATCTAACTCTGTGGATGTCGAAATTGGCCGCAATTGAAGGCGTAACTTGAAGAGGCCACTTCTTTCGGGATACCAGAGTATGGCTAAATCATCTTGCCGAACGGTGAAGCCAGGAATGATTTCGAATTGATTGACCACTAATCGCTCTAGGGCGGCTCTTCCTGATCCAATCGGCCATCGCACCGGTACTGCGGGATCGAGCACTTCAATTTCATAGTCAGCAATCAACTGGAAGTTCGATCGGTCCATCATCGATACACCTTCGGTTGCCCTAAACTGATAGCTTACTTGGCGAATCATGTAAGGACTGCGTGGAGCGTATGACTTACCGCCGGGATTCGTTAAGAATTGATATGCTTCTATGGGGACGTAGACATAGTTTCCCTTGATTTCTCCTTCAGGCGTGAAAGGGATCAGGATTCCATAGGTGCCCGATTCCGCCTCTTGCGCATTACCCTGCTGTTGGCTCATTGAAAAAAATAGGGCGAGAAAGCCAATCAAAGGAATTGCTTTGCGAGTGATCGTATTGTGAGACCGAACGGAAACGCTGTAGTGCGCCTTCGTTGAAAAGACGCGTGCACCAATTTGGGTTAATGCAAGTAGCCAAGCTATTGCAATCAAAGCCAGAGTGTATGTCGCCGTTAACGAGTATAGGTCCGTAAACGTCGTACTAATGGCCATTAAGATCAACATGAGTCCGCACATGAACTTGGGCAACCGAATCCAGCCCCAGACCCCTAATACACCGACCGCAAGGCCAAACATCAGGATCGTACAACACAGAAAACGGGTGTCCCATAGAACTGTATACATGGTCCCGTCTTGGGAATCCCTTGAAGCCGTTAGTGGGAAGCGATTCCATTGGACAATGGTGTCGACGTTTGAATCGTGCACACCACTGTCTGTTGGAGCGGGGAAAGGTTGCGTCTTCGCAAATACGGATCCGCCTTCCGAATTCCCGAACAGCATCGCATCTAGAAGACCGCTTAGTCTATGAACTGGATTAGAACCGTAAAGCGTAGAGTAATCTTCTACTCGCACCACCGAATAAAGGCTTGGCGTCAAAAGTGTTTCGGTAAACTCAACCACCCCACAATCAATCGTCGCACGTCGGATGGGAAGCACGCTACGAAAAGAAAGAGGTCCGAATTGTTCGACGAAGACGACTTGCAATCGTCCACCATCCGTTGTTGTGGGGAGCGAGATCGTGGCCGTTTGGCTGCTCGTTGTGTCGAGCGTATAGGGAATGGTTGCACCGTCCAAGCGAACGTCTATCCATCGCGATTCAGGTGGAATTGCAATCTGCAAGGTCTCACCTCGGCAATTGGCAATACTCCAAACACACTCATGTAAAATTGCTCCATCGCTAAAGCAGCGTATTTCATGCTCGCCTCGAATTGCCCAAACCTTCTTCGAGACGGCTGGGTCCTGACGGGCGACCGAAACGCTGTCAGCTAAACTGCTCTCTGCCCGATACGTTGCATATTCGCCCAAGCCATCAGCGTCCGAATCGATGACCGATATCCAACCCGTTTCGGGTAATCGCGAATTCAAGAGCTTAGAAATATGCACCACAAGTTCTTCACTGGTCGCTTGATCGCTGGTCGGCAGCGGTACAGGAACCCATTGCTTGGTGGACAGGTTGCGTTTTGCCGTGATGGAAAATGGCTCATTAACCGGTCGTGGCAAAACGATCATGTACGATTCGCTCCCAGTGTCGCTGACCTCCCGCGTTGCTCGTAATAGATAAGGCTTTCCACCATCATCCCATTGCCACAACAGCTCCCCTTCACTGGAATTGCGAAGTCGAACGAGAACGCGATCCATCGCGCCAAAGAGCGGCCTGAATTGCATACGATATTCTTCCGAAATGCCGTTCGGTTCCGGGCTCACGAAGACATCCCATTTGCCGGTGAATGTCGAAGGCTCGCTGGTGAACACCAAAGCAGGCAATTGTCCGTCTTGGGCTTTCAGCAACCAACTGTTGCTGAAACGTGGCAACTTCGCTGTTTGCCATGAAGAAAGTTGTTCCTCCTCCGACAGTAAAGCGAGCATGGTTGGGGTTGGTTTGACGAGATACCTCCCCGTGGTTTCGACCGCTACAACACCTGACTGTTGCCCATCCTTTAGGTCCAAAAACTTCAGATCTGGCAAGTTGATTTCTAACGTGTCGGTTTCAATGGCACGATGTGCCTGCAGTTCAAACGTGAGTTGCTCGTCGGTGATGTATTTTTCCCAACGCAATACGATCTCCGTTCCATCTGGCAGCACGGTGTCACTTACTTTAAGGACGGACCCAGGTTCGGCTGTCGCGCTATCTAGGATCCAGCCCTCCCCTAATTGAAAGCGGGCTTCACCTCCCGACTTGATCTGCGGAGACAAACGAACCCAAGATGTTGCATTTAAAGACCCTTTGATTACGTTGAGCCGTGTTAACGAATTCGCGTCAACGCTCTTTTGGACTGCACTGGTAGCCACATCAATTCGTGGTGGCGTGCCACTCCAACGCCATTGCCAGCGACCCAAATTGCCGTCCACCGCATTGCCCGCTTCATTTGTGACAATCGCTTCACCGCCCGTTACAGCAACGCGAATGGGGACTACAGGGGGGCGACATTCCAATACCGTATCACCCTTGAGAACCAACGAATTGCTTACCTTGATACAGGGCAAAGTCGATGAGGAGCCTTGGTCGCGACTGATAAATGAGGTGATTTGAAATTGAGAGATTCGATTCGAATCTGTAATTCCCTGTAGATCGACTCGGATTTGCGACGGGGCCGATGAAACCGTACTCCATTGCAAAACCTGATCACCTAGCTTTATCTCACGCACTTTCAAGTGGTTATCGGTCTCAATATACAACTCGGAGTCGTCAATCGCATTCAGCATTCCAATACGCGTCAATAAATCGATACCATTTTCGGTCATGCGGTACTGCTGAAGCATCGAGGCCACTAAAGCTTGTCGGTTCTCATGAGGTTGGCTTCGTTTCGCTTGAAAAGTCAGGTTTAGTTTGTTGCCGCCATTAAAGTCAAGCAACCAAAGTACTGGACTGCCTGTATTGTTGCGGTCGATCCAAGCCTTTAATGCTTCGTACACTAGAGGCTGGGAAACACCATCCAGTTCCGTAGGAACAGAACTAGGCAAGATCTCGCGAACAACCGCCTCAGCGCAACGCACTTCGATACCTGATTCCAACAGCAGCAGAAGCTGATTTCTCGTTGCAGGCGGAACGTGAAACGAAAAACTACGCGTATGGTTTGGTGACTCACTGGTTGTTGCCTTCCAGCCAAACCACAGAGGTGTTGAGTCTTGAATGGGTAACCAAAGTAGTCCATTGGCATCGACATACCATTGAGCGGATTCAGCCCAGCTGAGCGACTCTCGGCTCGGGTTGTTGAGCGGATTCGTAATCGCTAAGTTCCAAGGCTTTATGGGTAAGAAGCCAGCGACATCATCTTGATATTGGATTTCCCAATAATTGAAGTCCGATAAGAGCTGGTCACCTTGCAATCTTGCTGTGTAGATTGTTCTCGTAATCTTCGGTTGACTCTCCCATTCCACACCTTCTCCCGTTTCGTATTTGTCCAACAGGGACTCCAAGTCGCTTACCGCAATCGGCATATAGTCGCGTGGAACGAGTTTACCTACTTGATCTTCTGGGACAAACACTCTCTGAAACAGTCGCTTGTCGATGCCATTGGCGGAAAATGTGCTGTCGTTTGGTGGAACAACGGGAAGAGTTTGAGCCCACAAAGGAGTTGTTAGCCAAAACGAATGGGCAAAGTAAATGCACAAAAGTAAACAATACCACTGACAACAGTGGACTCTGCGCATCAACGACTTAAGATGCCAAA
>JBILTA010000314.1:0-6624 GCA_044371785.1 Pirellulaceae bacterium
CGGTGGTCGCCGTATCATTGATTCAACCAAACGGAGTTCCCGCTTTGACGCCCACCGACGAGCTCGGTTCTGCCTCGCAATAGTTCGATCGCTGGAAGTTTGCGCAAGGCTCGCATTGCGAAATAAATGGCAAGCAACGAAACCATGATTCCCGCGACGACTCCGATCAGCAAACTGCGGCTCGTCATATAGAAGCTAAGAAACGCGACAGTCACTGCACCTATCCACCACCCGCTTAATCCAGCCAAAATTACTTTGGCGTAGAGGATGCCAAGTGGAATGCCGAGCACCGCGCCGATCAAGCTTAAAGCCAATCCTTCACCCAGCAAAAGTTTTCGTAATGCGTTCCAGGTCCAACCGGTTGCAACATACAACCCCCATTGCTCGGCGCGTTGATCAATACTGAGTCGAAACAATAACGCAATCAGCATTAGAGCAGAGCCGATAACCAGCATGCTTAAGCCCAGAAACAAACCGTCAAACGGTGTTGTACCGGACGATGCCTGAATGGCTTCTGCTTTGATGGCATTCAATTGGAAATTAAGCACCCCGAGATGTGGCTGAAGAATCGCTAGGATCTTCTCTTCTAGATCTTTAGAATCAACCGCTTGATCAGCTTCAATGCGCAGTGAGGTCGCTACTCCAAAGCGACTTCCAAAACGCTCGCGTGCTGCTTGATAGTTCATGAATAGCTTAGGTGTTAAACGGTGATTATTCCAATAGCGATCATCTTCTGCCGAAACGGTTCTGGTGAGTGGGAATGGAGTTTCCCAATCATTGATGGAGTCTTGGTCAGTGATGCCAGGGACGTCGGGCGTCAAGGCGGGATCGTTGAACAAGGTGGGTGGGAGAGCGAACTTAGCAGGCCGATTTCGTCGGAAGGGTGAGGCAGGTTCGGTCAGTGGCGCAATTCCGACCACATCCACTTCAAATGATTCCTCAACTTCTTTTCCGTGTACGGTTTCAGGAAGATAATACCAAAGTTTGAGTCGATCTCCGACTTGAGCGTTGAGTTGTTGGGCCAGCCAAGAGTTGATCACAACTTGGTCGATTTGCAGAATGGTATTATCGCCCAACCCAGAATCTTTGGAGATCGGAAAAGAAGAACTTGAATCAATGCCGGTGATGGTAGAGTAAGTGACTTCTTTGGTGTCTCCAACTTTGGATATAGCATTCGCGAGATAGGTAAAGACAGGTTGAGTCGATTTGCGTGGTAGCGAATCCATCACCAAGCGTTGAACGTTCGGGTCAAGAATCATTTCGTCACTGGTGAGACTGTAGTACGAATAAAGCGACTTTCCGTCGCCATCCTGAATGGTTGGGTGTACGACCTTGAGCCTTAAGTCTTCAAGCTTGGGACTATATTGGGATAGCAGTTGTGATAAGGTATTTGAGTCTTGAGCTACCGTGGCAGATGAGTCTGGGCGGTTCAGCGAAACCGCAATTGCATTAACTTTGTTGGAGCGATCAATCTTATCTTGCAGGAATGATAAGTTGAGAAAGACATTGCGGGGGATACGTTGATTGTTTCGGATGTCGAAACGTCCCAGGCCCTTGGCTGGAACAATTTCAACGATCTTTAGACGAGGTAGTCCAATGGTCTGTCCATCGCGATGGCCTAATGGGCTATCCGCAGGGACAGCTTGCTCGGTTGGAATTCGTAGCGTAATCTCATCACCCACGGATAGCTTGAGTTCGCGGGCTAGTTCCTCATTGATTACGATCTCATCGGGACCAGGCATTTTCTGGGGCGCTGTAGAACTGAGTTTCCAAAAGTCCTCTTCAACTCCCAATGCAATGATATTGCTACTGCGACGAACATTCGAGTCTACACTTATTTCAACGGTTGAACTCGCGAAAAGAAGAAAAGAATGGAATGCTGCTTGGGGAATCTGTTTTCGTGAGTTTGTTTCCCAAGCGACGATCGAATCACTAGTAACAAATCCTCGTGTTAACATGAGGCCGTCGATTTTGCCCAGTCGATCCAGGGCTTGGTATCGTAAACTACCTCGCACACTGTCGCCAACCAACAAAGCGCCGATGATCACGGCTGTAGCAACGGCGATACTTGCGATGACAGCCAAGTTGGGAAGATAGTTGAAACGAAACGACTTGAGTTGCAGATCCAAGAAGCCAAAGCGAATGCTGGGTTTTGTTTGAGTCATTAAATCACTTCCAAGTTCCACGTACCAAGTGACCTTTCTCGATGCGAAAACAATACTGAGCCAGATTTGCGAGAGCTTGGCTGTGCGTCACTACAATGAGCATGCTGTTTTCGCTGCTTGGCAAATCAATAAGCAACTCAGCGATACGTGCAGCGTTTTCAGGGTCAAGATTGCCTGTCGGTTCATCGGCTAAGACAAGCAGTGGGCGATGGATGAGGGCTCGCGCGACTGCGGCTCTGCCTCGTTCTCCTCCGGAAAGCTCGCTTGGGAGATGAGATTCACGTTGTTGCAAACCGACTTTAGCAATCAAGTCGCGGGCTCGTTGGATCAGTTCGGGGTTAGGGCGACCTTGAGCGAGAGCTGGAATAAGGACGTTTTCCAGAACGGTCAGTTGCGGCAGTAGATGGTGATCTTGAAAGATAAAGCCAATCTTTTGGTTGCGAAAATGGGCGAGCTCATTGGGGGTAAGTTCAAAGGGTGAGATTCCTCCCAATCGAACTGTACCTGAACTTGGAGAATCCAATGCCCCAAGAATGTGCAAAAGCGTGGATTTGCCACTGCCGCTGGGACCAATGATCGCCGCATTCTCCCCCTGCTTTAGGCTGAGAGAAGCATCTTCCAGCACAATCAAGTCTTCGGCGGGGGTCGTGTATCGTTTGCTGACATGTTCAACAACTAGATCTGACATATTGGTCCTCGTTCGCTTCCGCCAAGTATTGGCCCTTCATCCTAAAAATGCTCGCCCTTCCCCGCAATCGGTGCACAAATGCCTCCAAAGTTGTAGGGGGCAATTTGGAGTTGCGCAGCAAAGCCGCTCAAGTTGCACTTTTCCGTTGAAAGAGAACTTCCGGGACCTGACCTAATTTGTACCGGTTTGGAAAGGACTTGCAGAACATACCGAGGAGTAATCTTCTGCCTCAGGTGGGAAGACTTACAGGGCATGAGCGGCAGCATAGGCAAATGAAAGTCCAGTTATAACGGTTGAGCTGAGACTAACGGGTAAGCGAAGTTTCAAGTTTATTAAAAAGGAGTAGTTTATTCTGTTTTGTTAAATTCTTGGAAGAAACGTGGCATAGGGTTTACATGCATTCTGTATACATGCTCTTTTCCTTTACTTTTCCAAACTCCCAAGACGTTACGAATGATCGCGACTGGATCAAAAGCCCAAACGAATCCTAGACGGCGGTGCAGCCGCCCGAAACGCCAGGGAGTTGCCTGCGTCGAAGCCGCATTTTGCCTCCCAGTGATTTTGCTAGTCGTGTTGGGCTGTGTTGAAGTCACCAACAAAATATTTCTGAAACAATCGCTGTCTACGGCGGCATATGAAGCCTGCCGCACTGCCATCCAATCATCCACAACAACCGAAATTTCACGATCGGCTGGAGATGAAATTCTCAAAGCTCGCGGCGTGAAATCTGCAACCATTACCTTTAATCCTGCTGATGTCGGCAATGCTCCTCGTGGTCAAATAATACGCGTCACTGTAAACGCCAGTGGTAGAGCCAATAGCATTTTGAACAATGAGTTTACCGTGGCCGGTGATGTCAGCAGTTCCGTCATTATGGTCAAAGAGTAGTTTTAGAAAAAGCCGTTTAAAGTCAGAGTGCCTCGATTTACAACTTGGTGGTACCCAACATGATGAGCTTGAAATCCAAATACCGATCGCAAGTAGTGACGACGAGCGATGTCCTTGAGCAGCGTAGACTCGTATTGTCTCGCAATCGACGTGGCACTGTAACAATTCTTGTGGCCGCGCTGATGATCGGATTTGTGGCAATGGTTGCCATCAGTATCGATATGGCCTATTTGCACATGTCCCGTACCGAATTGCGGGCAGCAACGGACGCGGCAGCCAAAGCAGCCTCAGTCACGCTTTCGGAAACACAAGATATCAACGCGGCTCGTAGCTCGGGAATCCAGGTCGCTGGTCTAAACACTATCGGTGGTAAACCGCTTGTACTCAATAACAGCAATTTCATTTTTGGAAACTCAAGCCGAAATCAAAACGGGAAGTTTTCGTTTACTCCTGGCAAAACGCCATTTAACGGGGTGCGGGTAATCGCTGAATTGGGACAAGGAACCGCCTCTGGAGGCGTTAATCTTTTCTTCGGAAATCTGCATGGCGTTAAAGTGTTTGAAACCAGACAGGAAGCCATCTCGACTTACCTTGAACGCGATATTGTCATTGTGATCGACCGCTCAGGCTCGATGCAGGGACAGAAATATCAAGACCTGTGCGACGCTCTATCCATTTTCGTAGCAACCGTTCAAGAAACTCCCACGAAAGAATTCATGGGACTGGCAAGTTACTCATCCGCGGCGAGCGTCGATTTAGGTTATACCCTCGACTTGGATTTGATCCCAGGCAAAGCCAAAGGGTTGCCTGTCGATGGAATGACTAGCATTTCGGCTGGTATTGACGCTGGCTACAGCATCATTCAAACAGGGCGCTCCAAGTTGTTTGTTGAACGAACGATGGTCGTAATGACGGACGGTCAGCATAACACTGGCCGAGAGCCAATCATTCCTGCCAGAGACGTAGCTGCCGATGGCGTAACAATCCATACCATCACGTTTGGCGCTGGTGCAGATAAATCGCGAATGGCGGCAATTGCTGCTGTTGGACGCGGACGGCATTTACACGCTGATAACGGGGCGCAATTGAAAGCAGCTTTCCGAGATATCGCGTTAACACTCAGCACGATGCTGACCCAATAATCACTGATACGGTTTCCGGTCTCAGTAAAGTTATCTAAGAGTTGAGTGAATCATGAAATCAGTTCGCCGACAGACGCAGAAAAATGCGCCTCGAAGAGGTGCGACGACTGTAGAATTTGCATTCGTGGCCAGCATTATTTTCGCGACGTTTATCGCTGCCGCTGAGTTTTGCCGATTGTCGATGATGCGTCATACTTTAGATAACGCCGTGTATGAAGCGGCTCGGAAAAGTATTGTACCTGGTGCGACCGCTACCGAAATTGAATCGCAAGCCAAAGATATTCTATCCACACTCGGGATTCGGAATGCGACTGTTACAGTCGATCCAAGCGTAATCACCGATGAGACAGAATTCGTTACCGTACAAGTGTCGCTGCCTCTCAATGAGTCCACTTTTATTCCGGTCAAATCGAATATGAGCCGCTCGCTTAAGATGAGACGTGAGCGGTCTTTGTAGCGGCGATTGCGGGCTCTACCAATTCCAATCGAATCGCATGGCGATAATGTCGGAGGTTGTGTCGCCATAAATCGAATCTTGCGTGGTAATGGGATGGATCCAATCAAACATGACACGCGTGCGGTCCGTCCAATACCAATTGAACCCGACTGTTAAGTCATTGTATTGACCGCCATCTAAATTATTCAAATCAAGATAAGACCAACGCGTTTTGAATTCCCATGCCCCAGGTCCGTAACAACCTGGTTTCAAAAAGAGATTTTGGTTCGGTACGTTTCGTGCGAACTGCGCCCCGTGCTGACCAAATCGCTCGAACATGCGGTTTTCGCCCGTTAAAAAATAACTAAGGTAAACGTACGCGCCACCGATTTGTGCGCGATCTGCCAACCGTTGATCCACACTACTTACAAAAGCCTCGCTTTGAATCGATAGAGGTCCTAGCACAAGGGCCGTTTCGATGTTGCCCGTAGTATATTCATCGGCCAACACAGGACCACTGTCGATGATCCGAGGTCCTTCGCGAATCTGCGGACGAGAGCGAAAACGAACCCGACTATCTTGATCGGACGTGTGCAATATGCCGACGCCGGTATGCCAAAGATAGCGTCCCTTCGAGGCTTCATCGTAATAAGGTAACCATGTCGCTCGACTGGACAAACGAAAGCCTTGATTGTCGTCTATCTTCTCCTTTAAGCCTTCGCTGATACTGTCGAGAAAGATCCCATATGAAATCGTCGCGTTCTTGTCTTCGGTCGAGTTATAAAAAGCCATGCCCACTTCGCGATCAGGGCTAAACACGCCTTGCGTAGGTATGGACCTTTCCAAGAAGGCATTATTCGTGTCGTTAGTCACCTGCTCCAAGCTGAATGGCACGAAAAAGTTGCCAATTCGAAAGCGACCCAAAGTCGGTATTTCATTAACGGATAAGTAGGCATCCTTTACATCGGGAGACATCACCAAACCGGGAGGAGTTGTCTCTCCGATCGTTTCAGGCTCAAGTGTCATCTGCAAACGAAAGTCGAGTACGTCGTAGCCTGTGCCGTCGGCCACCAAACGAAGGCGTCTAAACTCGAAATAGTTTTGGGCGTCTGGAATCGAGGGACTCGAATCGGCCCAGTGCACAAAATCGAGTTGCACATGGCCCCCTAATCGCACATTCCACTTAGCTGTCGACTCCTGAGCCGTCCCCTTCTTATCGCCACTTTTTTCTTTCGACGAATCTTCGGCTTCCTTTTTCGAATCAGCAAATTTTGCCTCTAGCTCCGCTAGCCGATCTTCGAGTTT
>JBILTA010000022.1:0-19754 GCA_044371785.1 Pirellulaceae bacterium
CGCAAACGAGATCCACGCCCCGCACAGTGACATCAAGATCCCCGATACCGCTGGCCCAACAGCTCGAGCTAAGTTAAACGACAGACTCCCCAACCCGACAGCGGCAGGAATACTCCCTTTCGGAACTAGATCGGGAATTATCGATTGCCATGTTGGCACATGGATCACCATCCCTAAACCCATACATAACGTCATCGTCAACAGAAGTGTGGGCGTCATAAGATCGAAGTAGGTCATCACAGCCATCGCGCTGGCAATCGCAAGCAGATAAAGCTGAGTGATGATAAGCACTTTGCGACGATCGACCCAATCAGCAATAACCCCTGCGGGCAACGACAGAATGAATACGGGGATGGCCATCGCCGTTCGCACCAAGGAAACATTCCAAGGTGATGGATCCAACTCGGACATCAGCCAAGAGGCACCTGTTTCATGAACCCAAGTTCCCAAATTGGAAAACAGGGCCGCCAGCCAAAAGACGCGAAACACGGGGCTCTGCAACGGAACCCAAGCTTCCTTCCACAGACCGAGACGATCTTGACTCGTGGGTTGAGAAATGGAAGTAACTCCGCACCAAAAAAAAGAAAACCGGCATCCGCAATGAATGCCGGCCTTCGGTTATTCTAATAATCCATGGCATTTCCGCCAGATTACTCGTCAGCAGGTTCGCTCTTGGCACCTTCGGCAATCGCAAAAATGCGATTGCGGTTAGCGATATAGAGGGTTTCGTTAGCAAACACCGGTGTGGTATAGACCGCACTTCCCATGTTGATTTCGGCCAATGGTTCGGTCTGTTCTTTGTAGCTCACTTCGAAAACTGCGATGTCACCATCTTCGTCGCCGATGTAGACCTTGTCGTTAATGATCAATGGGGATGCCCACGAGGCCGCCAACATGTCGTATGTCCAGTGCGCTTCACCCGTCTTCGCATTCACACAGTGGAACACACCGCTGAAGTCAGCCACAAACAACAGATCGTTCTTAATGGCAACGGTTCCGCAAGTACGATGCATCGTGGTTTCGAATACCTTGGGATCACTACCCATGTAATGCCATACCGCAGCCGAATTGGGATTCGCGCGTTCCAAATCACCATCTTTGGCTACAAGAGCCTGCAAGCGTTTGGGAGCGATAGGAGTTTTTTCGTCTTTGGCGTTGAATACCAAAGATGGACTGACGTCACCACGTTTGGTGGGATCGATGCACCATAAATGCCCTTGACCTTCGCCATGTTCTGGGTCTTCACCCACCGCAACGTATACCAGGCCATCATAAATCACTGGCGTCGCAATCAAGTGATTGCGAGTAGCCTTATTGAGCATGTAGATCGATTCTTTTGGATTGCAATCGAACTTCCACAGCAACTTCGCTTTACCATTTTCACCTTCGAGAGCGAAACTGTAGAGCCAACCGTCACCACCACCGTAGATTGCTTGGGCCACTCCACCGAGTACACCGCATGCTGGCGAAGACCACTGACCATGTAGAACGTTGTCGCCTGGTGAATTGTCCGTCCACAGCACTTCTCCCGTGCTGCGTTTGCATACCATGAAGCTAGCAGCGGCAGGTTGAGGCAATTCCTTGTGACCTTCATCCACACCGTTACCGGTGTTTACTAACAGGTAATCGCCCCACGCCGTTACCGAGCAACTGCACATGTTGTGTTGAGAAACTTTCAACTGCTTCATCATGTCGATGCGCCACACAACGTCAGCTTCGATCTTTTCATTGACCAATGCTTTTTGGTCAGGTTTGATCGAACTGATTTCGTCTTGAACGGTACCATCATTTTCGCCGTCCAAAAATCCTTCGGTATCCAAACAGACAACTTCGCCGCGGCTGGTGACGTACCAGAGTCGATCACCATCTACCAACGGAGCAGCGCAGATACCTTGATTGGGCCAATCGTGTACTCGACCGGTTGGCAGCTTTTCATTCGAATGTTGCCATAGAAACTTTCCATCCGCTTCATTGAAGCATACAAGACAACCAAGGTCTACCTTGTTTGGATAACGTGCCGCATAGCCATTACCGTTATTGGTACCGACATAAACTTTGCCGTTGGCGACCACTGGATTACCGTAGGTTTCGGAGCCTAGCGGCATCGACCAGCGAATTCCATCGCCCGTTTCAACATTCCAAGCGGTTGGAATGTTGGTACCTTCGCACACGTTGTTGCGATAGGGTGTTCCCGCCCATTGTGGCCAATCTTTGGGTCCCACCTTGAGTTGCTCGATCATCTTCTTGTTTTCAAGCAGCACATCAAAATTCTGTGCACTTGCCGAAGATGAACTCACCGCAGCCAAAGCCCCAACGAAGCACCAAACGCTTTGTCGCAAAGCTTGCTTGAAGTAACGTCGCATACAAAACCACCTTATAAAATAAATGACCTAATCGACAGTTGAAGGTTCCCTACCTGACGCACTTCCTAAATTACTTGTTGGGCGTAATTTCCACATTATCAATGTAAAACTCCGCGTCACTTGCATTTCCAAACAGGCCAGGGCTACCGATGGTATTCGGTGTAGCATCTGCCGCTTCAATCGTCCAAGCCTCTGGCTCAGCTTCCCCACGCTTCCATACTTTGCCACGCAAAACGGCTTGGCCGTTTTCGTTAGCCGCACGGAATTTCATCGTATACCAAGTGTTCGGCGACCACTCGAATGGAATCGTCTTCGCAAATCGCAGCTCGACCCGTGATGTCCAAGAACGAATTTGCAACTCCTTCTTGTTGGTCATGTCCAACGTATAACGTTGTGCAATCAAACCCATGCTCGGAATCTTTTCGTTCTTCTCTGTTGCATAAAAATCAGCTTGAATCGTATAGTCGGAAAGCGAGGTCCAACCCATCCAAGCTTGACTGCGAGTCCCTTTAGGAATGGTACTGATTTTCACCAGCACGTTTTGGCCTTCGAACTCTTTGGGTTGATGACGATACGATGCACCGATCCATGTGGCTGGCACCTTTTTGTCCTCAAAATCGAATTTCCAAGGAAGAGCAGGAATCAGACGAGCCCGAGCCACCGAAGTCAACTCACCCACCTTCGCTGTAATCATCGCAACTTTCTGTCCTGCATCAGCTGGTGCCGAATAAGCATCGCCTTCCACAGCGCCAGGACCTTCCACGGAATACTCCGCAGGTACCAACTTCAAGAATTGTCCCTTTTTGTTATAGGCTCGGACTTGCAACTTGGTTTGCTTGCCAGGCTGCATCAGAATTTCAACAGGAGCCACTTGGATGTGGGCAACCGCTTGATCATCAGCCACGTTCGCTTCTGGTTCACCGGCAGGAATCGGATCCGCAGCTGGCTGTGCATCTTTATTCCCAATGCAGTACAGCGCAGTTGTCGTCGGAATGTAAACTCGACCATGCGAAGCAATCGGCGAACCGAAAATCTCTTCACCATTGAGCCGCACCATACTTAATTGCTCAACACCTTCTGGCGTTGGCTTGAAGATATATACCCGTCCGGTGTTCTCGGCGATGTATAATTTTCCATCAGCAAACAGTGGGCTGCCAAACATGATGCGTCCCACTTTCTTGGTTTGAATCACTTTGCCTTCTTTGGCATCGACAACGATAAGCGTGCCACCATCTTCGACGAAGTAAAGCCGTCCATCAGCGTACACTGGCGAACTGCGTCCAACAGCCTTGGCAGGCATCTTCCACAACAACTTGTCTTCAGCAACCTTGCCCTCCGTTCGACCATCGAACGCGAAAATGGCTCCCAAAATAGTTGTATCCGAAGCGTTCTGCTCAGCATGACTTCCGTACACAACGCCGTCTACGACCAGTGGCGAAGTGTTGATACCGCGAGTCGAAGCGTCATAAGTACAAATAACTTTACCGGTTCGTGGTTGAACAGCGTACACCGTTCCATCACCACCCCCAAACAACATCGCCTTTTGACCGTTAAGCACGGTAAACGATGGGCTGCTATACGTTGTGTCTTCTGGACGAAGACGTGTACTCAATGCCCAAACGGCCGCACCTGTGTTTTTATCGAATGCGATGAAGCGATGCGCGGGAACTGCATACTCACCCCACCCCGTCATAACACCACTAACAATGACCAAATCTTCAAAGACAACTGGAAAGTTAGTTCGACCACCGTAAGTGCTGAGCATCCCATACTCTTCACTCATGGAATGTTCCCACAACACTTTACCCGTCTCACCATCGAGACATTGAAAGTGACTGCCGAGACCTAACAAATAAACTTTTCCCGTTGCGGGGTCACCGCACACGCTCGACCAACCCACACGCTCGGCGGGACCGTCGGACAAGAAAATGTTGTGAACACTTTCCCAAATCAAAGCGCCCGTGGCCGCATCAGCACAAACCACTTTTTCACCTTCCATCGTGGTCTCAGGGAAGGCGCGACACACGGTATAAATCTTGCCATTCATGACAATTGGTGTCGCTCGAGTAGCATACTCTTCTTTGCGCCACAAAAGATTCTCACCTTCGGTCGACCATGTCTCTGGCAAATTCTTCTCGCGCGATGTCCCCGTATACTCAGGGCCGCGCCAATTGGGCCAATCGAGAGGATCACCGCCAAAAGCGGGCGAGATCAACAACACTGCGCTGGCCAACGCCGAAAACGCGAAACGTGACAAAAGACGACATGGAGATAGCAATTGAGATTTGCGGCTTCCCCGCATTACATCACTCCTCAATTCACTAGATAACGGCGAGTATTTCATGGTGGGCTACCTGGGAACGGGGCTAGCGATAAACCGGTCAACTTGGACCAAAACAACAGTATCACCCGCTCGACCACTAAAGACCAGCCCTTAACGAAAAGTAACCACCCCCGTTTGGGTTGTTTTAGCCTAATTTTCACAGGATGGGCGCCGTGGCTATACGAGCTTGCCAGCATCGCTATCAATAATGAAGAGTACGCCCACCCTTGAAAATGCGTTCAGACAGACTCGTCCCCAGCACTTTGCTTGGCCCAACTTGGTTTAGTCGACTGAGACTCGAAATGCGGCCCACGCAAACCTGCATTAGTCGCTTGGTGCGGCTGTGAATGTCGCCAATCCACTAATTGCAACTCGACACTGCGAAAACCGTTGTACTCGTTGATGGAAGGACGAAACACGATATCTAATGGCCCCTGTACTTGAGCCAACTGCTCGACCCATTCACCTTGTCCCCAAGCCACAGCCCGAAATTTTACTTGCTGCTGTTGGAAGTGCGCGGCAAAATGCCGCTCTCCCGTACCAAGATATTTAGGTGGGGCACTCAAAAAAACTTCCGTCGCACACAACAGCGGCCGACTGTTCGCCTGCCCGAACGGTGCCAACAAATCCAACTGCTCGACCATACCCAATGTCAATTGCACGAGAGGTGCTTCAATATCGACCACTAACTCACCTTCGAGCGGACCTTGGCCCGTCTGAATCATCACCTGCTCGATAAAGGCCTCGCGAAACGCTGCTAAATTACTCTCTTCAATTTTCAATCCTGCTGCAGCAGCGTGACCGCCGCAGGTTACCAACAACTCTCGACACTCTTGTAGTGCCGCATGCAAATCGATGATGCCCGCAGAACGCGCTGAACCAGTCCCCGGTTTACTCCCCACTTGATCCAATGCAATCACAATGACTGGCTTGTGATACTTTTCTGCCAACTTGCCCGCAACAATTCCGATCACTCCAGGATGCCAACCTGGTGCTGCCAAAACAAACGCGGGATCATTCTCAGTGTCGTAAACTTCTTTGATCTGCTTCTGCGCCGCGAGATAGATACTTCGCTCCAATGTTTCGCGCGTACTATTGAGCTGATGAATATAGTCGGCCAATGCTTCCGATCGCGATTCGTCTTCTGTCGATAACAACTCGATCGCCAACTGAGCTTGTCCTAAACGACCTGCCGCGTTGAGTCGCGGTGCTAATGAAAAACCAATATCTTCGCTCGACAGTTTTGGCTTCTCAGAAAGTTGTGCCAAACGCATTAGAGCTTTCAAACCAATCAACTTGGTTTGTTGAAGTGACCGCAAACCATGCTTCACTAAAACACGGTTCTCATCGACCAATGGTACAACGTCTGCAACGGTCCCAATGGCGGCCAACCCCATCGCATCCAACAAAAATTGCTTTAATTCAGGCGTTACGCGACGCGAACCACTCTGCCTTTGACACAATGCCCAAGCTAGTTTAAAAGCCACACCCGCCCCACACAAACCTGGAAACGGATAGTCGTAACCAGGCAGAGCAGGATGGGTAATGGCGGCACACTGCGGCAATTGTTCTCCGAATTGATGATGATCCGTGATCAACAATTCCAAGCCAATCTCGCGGCAGACCTCCGCTTCGCGCACACTCGCAATACCGCAGTCGACCGTAACGACGACTTCTTTGCCACGCTGCTTTAAAGTCTTCAATGCCTCTGAATTAAGTCCGTAACCTTCTTCAAATCGATTCGGCACAAAATAGGTAACGTTCGCTCCGAGAATCTTGAGACAACGCAATAAGATCGCCGACGATGTCATTCCGTCAGCATCATAATCACCATAGATTACGATGTTCTTTTTTTGCTGAACGGCTGCATATAAACAATCAGCAACCTGCGTCAGTCCAGGCAATGATTCTGGATCACGCAATTGATCAAGCTTCGCTTCCAGAAATGTGGCTATATGATTGGGATCAACCACGCCTCGCGCCAACAAAATCTTGGCGATCAATGGCGAAACGTTGGCGCGCTGAGATAACTCTTCGATACCTTTTCCATCATGGGGAATAATCTTCCAACGCTTACCCATCCTGCACCATCCTTCTCTAGTGGATACACCTTGCAGATGGTGTACGGCAAACCCAATAGCAGGTCAACCAGATGGGCCAGTCGATCACTCTTTTTACAGAGTTAATCCACATTCCACGATGACATAAAAAAAGACCTGAGCGGTGCAGCTCAGGTCTTTTGAATTTTCTTTCACAGGTCTACCCAACATACAGGGCGACCTAACATACGGGGCTACCTAACATACGGGGCGACCCAACATACGGGCCAGACCAATCATGGGCCAGCAACCGATCGCAAGTCGTTCGAAAACTACTTCTTCTTCTCGTTGTGAATCGTGTGACGGCGCAAGCGAGGAGAATACTTCTTCAGCTTCAACTTCTCCCCACCCGTTCTACGACGAATGGTGTAGTTGTAATCGCCGGTCTCTTCGCAAACTAGAAAAACGACTTCTTTCTTCTTCTTCGACTTGGCCATTTTACACCAATCTCACTAACAAAAACGCAACTATGTGAATGTCTGTACGAATGTTTGAATGCAACGACTTCTAAATCAACTACTTCGAATTCAACCACTTAAACGCGGCCCGATTTCGAATGCTGCTCCCTTTGGCTGCTGCCTTATCGAAAGCATTTTCCCAAATCGCTTACCCAGCAAAGCGGATTACGCAGCGTTTCAGGAAGCCCGAGATTATGTCGAGAATTGGTTAGTTCGGCTAGGTCAGCCGTGCAATCTTGAGAAAAAATCCTTTTCCGAACCCCATTACACCATTTCGGGGGCGTTCCAGCCGCATTGCACGCCAGCAACCGCACCAAAAATGCCCCCAAAATGAGTATTTTTGGATTGCTGCCGATAACCCCAAAGGTAGTAAAAGCTCGCTTTGTGTGACTGAAATCCGATTATGGCGTCCCGCCCCCACCTAATTTTGCGGTTTCCACATTCTGGGGGAATCACCTCTCCGCGATGTCAATTAACATCAAAGATACGCTTTTTATTAACTGCAGGATCAGAGGCAGACTCTGGTGCAACACCCCCATCTGCCCATTTGACGCGGGCCCAAAAAACTATGATCCCATTACGAAACGTCTCGTTCAGAACCAAGTTCGCCATCCTCTTCTTCACCTACGCGGTCGGACTTATACTGGTTTTCAGCATTGGATTTTACGCCCGCAGCCAAGTGAAGGTGGGTGGTCCAATCTACAAAGATATTCGAGTGATGCAGGATTTGACCGCCGAAGTCGTCCCGCCTCACATGAACTGCTCGCAAGCGTATGTAACGCTACTGCAAATTCGTAATACCGACACGGCCGAATCGGGGCGTAAAGTTGAGCTCGCCTATCGCCGCGCCGTAGAGAGCTTCAAAGAAGGATATCAAAAATACCTCAACCTCGATTTAGCTCCTAAAATCCACGAAGCACTTCAGCAATCTCAATCAACGGGAATCGAATTCTTTGCGTCCGCCGATCGTTGGATCGAAACTCTTCGCCTTCCCCCCGAAGAATCCGCGATCATCATGGACAAACTCCGCCCCGAATTGCAATCAGCTTATGAGGCCCATCAAGCTGATGCGAATGCACTCCTCAAGTTGCTGACCGACGCGCAAACCACAGGAGAAGAAGAAGCTCTAGTGGTCATAGAAGGCTGGACTACTACTATTCTTACGATCGCCAGTTGCACACTGCTTCTTACTGCATGGATCATTTGGCAAATTGGCTCAGCCATTATTCGCCCCACCGATAAGCTTATCTCCAAGATGCGCGAGATGGCTGAGGGGGCAGGGGACTTAACCACTCGTATCGAGGTGGACTCTAGCGATGAAGTAGGTCAACTCGCTAGCACCATCAATACGGTCATCTCCAAACTTCATGACTTGGTTGCGGAGATAAAAGCTTCATCGCTCGACCTACTCACAACCACAGCGCAAATCGCCAGCACCGCCCATCAGCAGGAATCAACCGTGCAAAGCTTCGGTGCCTCTTCCTCCGAGATCGCTGCTGCTGTGCGACAAATCTCAGCCACAAGCCAAGAGTTGTTGAGCACGATGAATAAAGTGACCACCAATGCCGAGCAAGCCACTTTGCTTGCGACCTCAGGTCGCACGGGATTGGCGAGCATGGAGAACACCATGGGACGATTGAGCGATGCCACCTGCTCTATCGCATCGAAGCTCTCGGCAATCCGCGAGAAGGCTGGTGACATCAATATGGTCATCACCACCATCACCAAAGTCGCCGATCAAACCAATCTACTATCGATCAACGCTGCGATCGAAGCAGAGAAAGCTGGTGAGTTTGGAAGAGGCTTCTTAGTAGTCGCTCGCGAGATCCGCAGACTTGCAGACCAAACCGCAGTTGCTACCCTCGACATTGAAAACCTGGTTCGACACATGCAATCCGCAGTTTCAGCTGGTGTCATGGAAATGGATCGATTCAACGAAGAAGTGCGAGGTGGCGTAAGTAAAGTTGCCGAAATCAATTCGCAAATGGGTCAGATCATCGAAGAAGTTCAAACGCTAGGTGAACAGTTCCCCCCATTGCACGAAGGCATGCGACAACAATCGTTGGGCGCACGTCAGATTAACGAGGCCATGGCCACATTGACGGGAGGAGCCTCACAAACAGGCAACTCCTTACGAGACCTCAATCAGGCTTCCGTCAATCTGCGAGAATCCGTGGATCGACTTCGCAATTCGGTTGTTCGTTTTACAGTTGCGGGACAAGCTTGATTCGTTCTTAACGACAATACTTCGCTTTTGTTGGGAGTTATGAAAAAGTGTTGTGGATTCTGGCCGATTTAATGCAGGAATCATTAGCGATCCCGGGCACGGATGTGCTAGAGGTCGTGCCTGCCATCGTGCCTTCCCCCATCGCCGGTTGCAGTTCTCCCTGGAAAGGTGTGATCAGTTATCGAGGTGATATTGTCCCTGTTATGGATCTGTGCGAACGATTTGAAATTCAAGCAGCACCGCCATCCATGCGTCAACGCATTTTGATTATGCGCCCACATCAAAATATAAAAGTCGCGTTAAAAGTACCCAGCGTTCGAGCCCTTTCCGACGAGGAGATTCGTGCCGCACAAGACGCCATGCAAGCTCCGATGATTCGACATTTGCCAAGTTGTGAGATATTCTCCGAACCGTATTATCGCATCGCCGAGTCGATGCTCAGAGGAATACGGCCATGAACTATCAACGCTTGAGAACTTTATTAGAACGGCATTACGGTTGGGCCACAGAAGCGATCCATGATCGCGAACTTCAAAATGCTGTCCAAGACCAAGCTCATCTGCTGTCGTTGGATTTCAAAAACCAACCTGATCGAGTTATCTCCCTTTTTTGCCAAGACCCAAAGCTTCTGGCAAAGCTGGCGGAGTCGTTGGCTGTACACGAAACCTGGTTTTTTCGAGGTATCGCGCAACTACAACACGCAGTGGATCATCTGATCGCAAAACGCCTCCCCTTTGGCGGATCATCTGACCGAATTCCCCTGAAAATACTCTCCGCCCCATGCAGTACCGGTGAAGAAGCATATTCATTAGCAATTTTGTTATCGCAACGTGGCCTAACACACCGCGACGTCGTCATCGATGGATTAGACCAAAGTGAACTTGCTATCGAACGTGCTCGCTTGGCACGTTACAGCCACAACTCCTTCCGTGAATCACAATGGGATAAGCCGCATACCATCGTTGGCATCCACGCTCATAGTGACCGCTGGCAAGTCGATAGCAACATTGCCAGTATGGTTCGCTTCCAGGTTGCAAACCTGTTAGAGATGCCTACACCCCCCGGTTTATACGATTGCATTTTCTGTCGCAATTTACTGATTTATTTATCGCAATCCAAACGTATCGAGCTGTTGCAACGACTCGCTCAATGGCTCGCACCTCAAGGCCGACTTTATGTCAGTGCGGTTGAAGCTCCGATCGCACATGAGGCTGGCTTAACGGCTATCGCTCCACTTGAATTGCAAATCTTTATCCCAGCAACAGATCCAGTTAACATCCACGAAAGCAACTTGCTTACGCCTCGCGTCAAACCTTCAACACCAGCGGCATTCGCTGTACAACCCTCGAGTTCCAGTCGCTCCACGCCACTTCGAGCGATGGAAATTTCGTCTGTTGCAACAGCAGAGCCCGCTCGCGAACAAGATCTCCTTGCGGAATTGTCTCGTGCCGAACAAGCGGCCGACGCAGGTCGTTTCGCTGAAGCAGAAGCGATCCTCAGCTCATTATCAGCCAATGACAAATTCTCAGCCGCTGCTCAATTTCTGCGTGGTGTAATTGCTCAAGCTCAAGGCAAGCTAGATGAAGCCCAGTACGCATGGGAGCAAGCGGTCTATTTGGATCCACAACATGGCCCTGCTTTGCAACGATTGTGGTTAGCGGCAACTTCGCGTGGTGACAATCGCCTGGCCGAACAATATCGCCGGCGTTGGCTCAAACGGAGAGTTGAATCATGAGCACAACCAAGCCACTTCAAGAATCACTGATACTGCATTGCTGGCAAGAGATTGGAATCTATGGAGATCGATCGTGCGAGCAACTTGAAAAACATCTTCACTGCCGCGATTGCCCCGTCTATCAAAATGCTGGCTGGAAGTTGCTCGATCACCAAGCGCCTCAAGGCTATCTGACGGAATGGACTGAACGCCTAGAGCAAGCTCAAGATCCTGGCCTTAGCTGTGGCCGGCCGATGATTATGTTTCGGGTTGGACATGAATGGCTGGTCCTTTCCGTTCAGCCCATCAGCGAAATTGCCAATGTGCGTCCGATCCATACAATTCCACATCGCAGCAATCAAATTCTGCTAGGCTTAGCCAACATCCGCGGTGAACTCCCCTTATGCATCGCCATGCATCGCTTGCTCCATTCAGCAGACCCTGACAACGAACAAAAAATGGCTCGCGTTTCTCGGCTCATTGCAGACGAGCCCCCGGAAGAAAGCTCTAGCTTGGGACGTTTACTGGTGGTGCGTTTACAAAATGGTGTATGGGCTTTATGGGTAGACGAAGTCCATTCAGTGGTACGCATCGAGCCAGAAAAAATCGAACCCATTCCATCAACACTCAAACGTAACACTCAGTCCATTCTTTCCGGTGTCTATTCTCTCGATGACAAATCGATCGGAATTATCGACGAAGATAAACTAGCCCTTCAGTTACTTAAGGTACTTAACTGATGGATAGCGACGCCTTATCTCCTAATCCTATTCTGAAGCTTTTTCGAGCTGAAACAACTTCGGCTCTGAATATACTCCGTTCCCTTAACTCTCTGGGATTTTCAACCGGTACCGCTATCGCGCAACCCGCCCTCAAAGATCTACTCGGAGCAGCCCGGTTAGCTCAAGTGGATTTGGTGGAAATGGTAGCCAACCACATTCTCGAACAAAACGAATCGCTGACTGAAGGGGACTGGAATCAGTTTCTTTCAGATACAAAAGTGGCTATTCAATTATTAGAAGATTATGTGAAGGCCGATGATGTTGCTTTGCTGCAGGCGACACCTCAATGGCAAGAGCGTTTCACCCATTACCTCACCGTCAAAAATCTTGCACCCTCGCAAACCGATGCAAACCAGCCAGCCGCAACGAGCGAACTTCCACAAGCAATGAGCTTACCCGCTCATTCGAATCCGTCATCCCCGAGTACGGTCGCTCCGCTTTCTGTGACAACTCCTACCGAACGAGCGATTGACCCAAGCTTGCTCAACCTCTTCTTGGAAGAAGCACGCGAACACACCTCCAATCTCAGCCAAGGCCTAGTAAAGCTCGAACAGGGTACTGCTAGTTCCCAGACCATCGAACCATTGATGCGGGCAGCTCACTCGCTGAAGGGGGCAGCTCGCGTCGTCGGACTTGATTATTGTGTCGATGTCGCCCATCAATCTGAAGAGATTTTGGTACGGGCACAACATGGTAAACTTCAGCTGGACCCATACTGCATTGATGTGCTTTTATCCGCGTCAGATTATCTGGCGGGTGCAGCAGAGTCCCTTTTGGCGGATGCCCATAGCTGGCAACAAACTAATGAGCCCAAACGAACTGAAATTCTATCTCAGCTCATGGCCATTCTGAGTGGTGAAAAACGAATCGCTACCGTTCCGAAAGATAGCTCTGCTTCCGTTGCAGTATTAGACACATCACTGGCAGCAACGCCACAATTCATACCACAACAGACAAAAGCGGAACCACTAACCAATCCTCCGGAGCTATCGCAACCCAACACTCTGTCTCCCAACACTCTGTCTCCCAAAACCGATCCACTCAAAGTGAATGATGACAGTGGTTCGGTGGTGCGTGTCAGTGCCAAGAGTTTATCGCGGTTAATGAACTTAGCTGGCGAATCCCTGGTCGAAGCTCGTTGGCTGCAACCGTTTGCTAACTCTCTTCAAGCCCTAAAGCGTCGACAAGATCAAGTAACCCTGGCACTTGAAGATTTGCAGCAAAATCTGGGTGATGCACCGCCACCGGTTTGGAATAAACTCCAAGAAGCGAAACGCGATTTGGCCGAATGTCGCCGTATGCTTGCCGACCGCATCGGCGAGTTTGAAGAACATGCTCGTCAAAGCGACAACCTCAACAGTCGGCTCTATGATGAGGTGATCGCAAGTCGCATGCGGCCTTTTGGGGACTTAGCCAAAGGCTTGCCACGCCTTGTACGAGATACTGCGCGCCGCCTTGATAAGCAGGTTCAAATCGACATCCATGGTGACCAAACACCTGTTGATCGCGATATCCTGGAGCGGCTCGAAGCTCCTTTGCAACATCTACTCCGCAACGCCATCGATCATGGCCTGGAGTCTCCTGATGAACGTACGGCTGCTGGCAAACAGCCCGTTGGCAAACTCAAAGTCGAAGCTCATCATCATTCGGGCATGCTCTACCTGCGTGTCAGCGACGATGGACGTGGAATCTCGACCGAACGACTCCGTCGCAAAATTGTCGACAAAGGTCTGACCAGCCCCGAAATGGCTGAGCAATTAAGTGAAGCTGAACTTCTCGATTTCATTTTCTTGCCTGGCTTCTCCATGGCCGATAAACTCACGGAAGTTTCTGGGCGAGGAGTAGGACTGGATATTGTTCATCACCTGGTTCAATCCGTTGGCGGTGCAGCTCGCATTCAGACCAAGATCGGTGAAGGCACAACATTCTCTCTGCAATTACCGATCACTCTGTCGGTCTTGAGAGCCGTTCTGGTGACCATCAATGGCGAACCCTATGCCTTTCCTCACAACCGCACCGAGCGATTATTGCGACTTCCATTCAGTGAAATTAAATCGCTTGAAGGTCGACAATTCTTCGTTGACAACGGCAACAACATCGGCCTGGTAAAAGCTCAACAACTGCTGGAACTCTCACAGGTCTCTGACAAATCTCAGTCCGAACAACCAACGGATATTCCAGTTGTGCTGGTCAAAGGTGAAGAGAAATCTTTTGGTATTACGGTCGATGCCTTCAAAGGTGAACTCGACTTAGTGGTTAGACCTCTCGACCCACGTCTAGGTCGCATTCCCAATCTGAGTGCGTCAGCCATTTTGGACAACGGCAATCCCGTTCTCATCCTCGATGTCGAAGATTTATTGCGTTCCATCGATCAAATTCTGGCGCAGGGCAAATTACAACGCTCGGTGCATTTGAGTCGTAACAGAACGCTAGATGCACGCAAAAAGATCTTAGTGGTAGACGATTCTGTAACCGTTCGTGAGCTACAACGACAACTGCTGGCCCAGCGAGGCTATCTGGTCGACGTTGCTGTCGACGGACTCGATGGTCTTGAGATGGCACGCCTTGGACATTATGACCTCATCGTCAGCGATATCGATATGCCGCGTATGAATGGACTAGAGATGATCCGTACCTTACGCAATGAAATCCGCACAGAAACCGTTCCCATCATTGTTGTGTCGTACAAAGGTCGCGACGAAGACCGACAAAAGGGAATGCAAGTGGGTGCGAATTATTATTTGACCAAGAGCAGTTTCCAAGACGATAGCTACCTCGATGCTGTTCATGATCTTATTGGAGATCCGTGATGCGAGTGGCTATCGTCAATGATCTCAAAATCGCCACGGAGACCCTTCGTCGCGCCGTAATCAGCGATTCACAACACACGATAGCTTGGATAGCCTGTGACGGCAACGAGGCGATTCGCAAGTGCCAATCCGATCGCCCTGATGTCATCTTGATGGACCTCATCATGCCAGGTCTCGATGGTGCGCAAACAACCAAAGAGATCATGAAACAGTCACCATGCCCCATCTTGGTTGTTACAGCTACAGTGTCCGGCAATTACTCCTTGGTCTACGATGCGTTAGGCTTCGGAGCCTATGATGCCATCAATACACCTACCTTAAAGCCCGATGGTACGGTGGAGGGAGGCAAGGAGCTCTTAAATAAAATTGCCCGTGTGAAGTGCACGTTAGCTGAACATGCGCCGGCAAAGGCGCTTACCAACAGCCCAAGCAACACTCCCTTGCTACCGGCGGAAAGCACTCTCAATTATGTGCTTTTGGGGGCGAGTACGGGCGGTCCACAAGCGATCTTGACTATTTTGCAACAGTTGGGGTCATTGCCACAAACGTCGATCTGGATCGCGCAACATATCGGAAACGAATTTGCGACGGGTTTGACAGAATGGTTGTCGCAACGGGTCGGAAGTTCAGTCCGAATCGCCAAACCGCAAGACTCGATAGAACAAGCCGGCATATTCTTGCTCCCCAGCGAACCGCAGTTAACCGTGGGCCCTGACCGGCGTCTGGTCACGTCCCGAGCTACCAGCAACGTGGTGCATACCCCAGACATCAATCGCTTCTTCTCCAGTTTAGCCAGTAGCGGAATTCGTCCAGGCATCGCCGCATTGCTAACGGGTATGGGAAGCGATGGAGCACAAGGTCTACTCGAACTTCGTCAGTGCGGTTGGTACACGCTTGCTCAAGATCAAGCAACTTCAACCGTTTATGGTATGCCGCAAGTGGCAAAACAAATCGGCGCAGCGCATCAAGTGCTTCCGTTGAATCTTATCGGTTCCACAATCCGCTCATCCATTCAAAACATGCGAGCCTAACTAGCAGGAAAAAATTGTATGGCGAATGTGGTGTTGCCCAAGAATATATCAGAACATCGAATCAAAGTCCTTTTAATCGATGACCAAGCGACGATTGGTCATTCGGTTCGCTTGATGCTGCAACCTGAAAGCGATATTGAATTTCTTTTTTGCAACAACCCTCTGGACGCCCTTGAGATTGCTAAGAATTTCGAGCCCACGGTTATTCTGCAAGACTTGGTAATGCCACAAGTCGATGGACTGATGTTAGTTAAATTCTTTCGTGCGGCTCCCTGGACGAAAGATGTCCCGTTGATCGTTTTGTCTTCCAAAGAAGAACCGCTTACCAAGGCCGAGGCCTTTGCACGAGGTGCAAATGACTATTTGGTCAAACTACCAGATCGCTTGGAATTGATCGCCCGCATTCGATATCACTCCAAAGGTTATATCAATCTCTTAGAACGCAACGAAGCCTATCAACAACTCGCCGCGAGCCAAAAACACCTTGCCGATGAGATAGATGCCGCTTCAAAGTATGTCCAATCATTGCTCCCTGCGCCGACGGAAGAGCCCGTACGTTTGGAATGGCACTTCTTGCCCTGTGCTGAATTGGGTGGCGATTCGTTTGGTTACCATTGGCTCGATGAGGACCACCTTGGTATCTACGTTCTAGATGTGACAGGGCACGGTCTGGGATCTGCTTTGCTGTCGATCAGTGTTATGAATGTGATGCGATCGCGGTCATTACCGAATACAAACTTCTTGATTCCCGGCGAAGTGATCGGTGGCCTAAACGAAGCATTTCCTTTGGACAATCATGGCGGCAAATGTTTTACGATTTGGTACGGTGTTTATAACCGGCAAACACGAGTCCTGAAGTACGCTGGCGGTGGGCATCCTTCGGCTTTGCTATACCAAACACCAGGTAGCCATAAACCTGAACAATTGGAATCGACGGGACCCATGATGGGGATGATCTCGTGGCCTCTGTTCGATACGTTGGAGACCGTGGTCCAACCGGGTGCACGACTCTATGTCTACAGCGATGGAGTACATGAGATTCATAAAGCCGATGGTGGCGAATGGCGTTTCGATGAGTTCGTCGACTTTCTTTCGCAGGCTCAGCAACAAGATGTCGCTCCAGGCGAACTGTTACTAAAACATGTGAGAGAACTGAGTGGCAAACAGATCTTGGATGATGACTATTCGATTGTGGAAGCAAGGTTCTGATCACTTCTGCATCCATCCGCGACAGCCGACCAAACCGCCTCACACAATCGCTACAATCGACACACTCCGGCAGACAGCTACTGCAATACTCTTCTTAATCGATACAGAAGCCTGCCACATTCCAAAGTGGTGGTAAAGTTGTGCGAGTCGTGCCCCCATTTATTGAACCAGGTATCTAACTAGATATCTAAAAGGGGGCCGCCTGCCTCTGATTTACCCCGCCTTACCTCCGCCTGCCACAACAATATGTCTACAGCACTAGATCGCGCCGAACATGTTCTGCATGAAGCAGAGAGTGGCCGAGTTCAAAGCAATACTCGCTCCATAGCCTGGCCTACGCCGTTCGAATGGTTCTTCGTGATCAGCGGCGGTTTAGTATTATTCCTCCCCTTCATTTTATGGATGGGAGAAGATGAATTGCGCGGAGATGGTAAGATTCAATGGTATCTATGGATGAGCGCGTTGATCAGCTCACCTCATGTCTATAGCACCTATGTAAGACAATACCGCAAGACGCGCGAAGGAAAAGTAAATTGGCTGTTAGGTGTCCCTTGCTATATCGCCATTGTGCTTGGTTTGTGGGGGATCAGCTTTACACCATACTTTGTCGAGACGATTACTGCCGTTAATGTATGGCAATCGTATCACTACTTGCGACAAACCTATGGCATCGGTTGTCTCTATGGCAGCCAAGCAAACTTCGACGATATGATTCGACGTTTGCGTTGGTGGTCCTATCATCTTTGCTTTCCCTATTTGATCCTTAGTCGATGGGATACGCTCTATGAAGCGTGGCAGGGAGCAGCGTACGATATAATTCCCGTTCAATTCGACGACATGTTGATGCGTTGGTTGCTGCTGATGATGCTGGGTGGTATCTATGTGCAGTTGATTTTGGAATGCGTCTTGCTTTATCGCAATAAGTGGCAGTATCGTCCAACAGGCTTAATCTGCTTTGCGATGTTTCTGGGTGTGCATTACTATGGTTTCTCGGTATTGTCTCATTTTCAACGTGGCTTTTTCGCGGTGACAATTTTTCACGCGCTTCAATACCTAGCTTTGGTTTGGGTATTGGAACGCAAACATTACCTATCCAGGGGTATTCGCTGGTTTGACTTGGTTCCAAACTTGGTTGGCTTCATGATCTTTTGGTTGGTGATGTTTGCCCTTGGCTTTGGTTGGGAGCAAAAAATCACGGTTTCGTTGAGCCATTGGTGGACGATGGCTTCGACAATTCTCTTGGCCGCAATCAGCGTCCATCACTATGTAGTGGATAGTTTCCTCTGGCGTCGCCCTGTAGGCGCATGAGCCCGCACGTAGGCGAGTCCACTTAAGCCAGTCCAGTAAGCGAGTCTGCCGGAGACTCGCTTATCTTCGAAACTCGCTCCCCGTGATCCAACACATCTTTTTCGAGACATTAATCGAGGAAAGCTGAGTCTATCCCCGGTCACCCCAGCCTCCGTTTCTAAAGTTGCGATTTTTGAAGACATTGTCACGGAACCCTGCTGGTGCTCAATGAAATGGTGCTCGTAATCGTCATCGAAATTCCAAATTCGAGCACGAGCACCGTCTTCGACCGAGCACGTGGATGAGCACGAAAATCCTGCGAATGGAGCGTCTTGAATGCCATAAAGCGCAACTTCAAAAGCCTCCGCTGCGCTCCAGCTACGGGTTAAACGATCCATCTAGGCGTGCTCACCCAGTCCCCAATCCACTCCCAATACACCGCAGGGGAGGTTACAATCTAAGTACCTTTCCCATCCCCTGCCTATCGCGGAGACTTGCATCCATGGACCGCCGCTTTTTTCTCCAGTCCGGGCTTAGTGCTTTAGCGCTCTCTTCTCTTGCCAAACAAGCCGCCGCGTTCGCTGACCTCGCCCCTCAACGCGTTGGTCTCATCGGCGCTGGCTGGTACGGCAAATGCGATTTGCTGCGACTGCTCCAAGTTGCTCCTGTCGAAGTTGTCTCCGTGTGCGATGTCGATCGCAAAATGCTCGAAGAGGCTGGCAAGATTATTTCGGAACGACAAGCTTCCCATAAAACCCCGCGTCTATTCGGCGATTATCGCCAAATGCTCGCAGAAAAAGATCTCGATATCGTCCTCATAGCCACTCCAGATCACTGGCATGCTTTGCCCATGATCGACGCCGTCAAGTCGGGCGCTCACGTCTACGTTCAAAAACCCACTAGCGTCGATGTCATCGAAAGCCAATCGATGCTCGCTGCCGCCCGAAAATATAACCGCGTCGTTCAAGTGGGAACGCAACGCCGCAGCACTCCCCATCTCATCGAAGCCAAAAAACAAATTATCGATGAAGGAAAACTTGGCAAAGTGGGCATGGTCGAAGTCTACTGTTATTACCACATGCGAACCCGCGAGAATCCACCAGACACCATGCCACCGGACGGCTTCGATTATGAAATGTGGACTGGTCCAGCTCCAATGCGACCCTATAACAAACTAGTCCATCCACGCTCTTGGCGAGCCTTCATGGAATATGGCAATGGTATCGTCGGTGATATGTGCATCCATATGCTCGATTGCGTTCGCTGGATGCTCAACCTCGGCTGGCCCGATTCTGTTTCTTCAGAAGGTGGTATCCTGGTTGATAAAGCCAGCAAAGCCAATATCTCCGATACTCAAACGGCTACGTTCGCCTTTGGCGATCTTCCCGTCATTTGGCAACATCGCACCTATGGCAGTTCACCTGACCCTAAATACCCATGGGGCCTAACGA
>JBILTA010000023.1:0-19734 GCA_044371785.1 Pirellulaceae bacterium
CAGTGATTCAGTGAGGCAGGGTTAGTTTTTGCGGTGGATCGGTTTGAGCGAAAGCAAGAACTCGGTATCTGCAGCGCTCTTGCCGATTCGAGCGGCAATCTCGGAAATCGATTTTCCTTCATCTGCTAGACGATGGGCCTTGTCCAATAGCTGAGGATCAAGAAACGGAATTGTTGCTGCTTGCGATGACCGTTGGGTGTCCGCGTAAGCAAAATCGCTCTCAAGGTCTAGCTTTCTGTTTTGTCGTCCAGTGGCAGTCCCCAACTCGTTACGCAGCTCGGCAATGCACTGTTCCAGGCGTGCCGTTTCTTCGTGGGCAACTTTGAGCAACGATTGCAGTACGACCGATTGGCTTTGCAATTCACCTTGCCAGTCACGCATCTGATCATAAAGTTCAATCGTCCAGCGATTCACTTCCGCAGGTGAGTTATTTAGGGCGAGAGCCGAGCTGGGTGGAGTATTTGCAATGGAGTTTGGAGTTGGACGTGTATCGAAGCGTAGGTTCTCGCGGCGGTTGCGTTCCAGGCGACCACCGTTGCGTTTCATGAGCATCCAGCACACGGCACCCAATGCGACGACATACAGAATCGGTTGAATATGTGGAGGTATCAACATCTTCCGAATCTCTGGTAAGGGGCTGACTGAAATGAGAGTTTGTACGACACGCCGTTGAAATTTACCCCACGATTAGCGAACATAGGGCAAGAATGCCAAAAAGTGGCGAATATCGGGATTAATCCGATGGCGCAGCCTGAACGTTCCACGAATTCCAGAGGTCTCGATTTTGTAAGTTGAAACCCTATTTGCAAAAACGTAATTCAAAGTCGGTTTGGATGGGGGCTGAAACGGATTTCGGAGAAAATGTCTCAAACTTTCTCAAGGATTTTTCGTAGATTATTACATACCAAGCAAGAATCTGACACATTTTTGCTCGCTAGCAATTCGCGTTGGCACACTGATTGCAATAGGAAAGTATTATCGCGAGACGAGCCAAAGTGGCTCGCAAAGAGGTTGAACCTGTTGGGCATTGGAGCCGAACGGGCGCCAGGATGGGACGACAACAAGCCTAAGGAGTACGTCATGCTTGTATTAACCAGGAAGCCAGATGAACAGATTCGAATCGGTGACGACATTGTAATTACAATTGTACGTGTCAAAGGAAACACGATTCGAGTTGGTGTAGAAGCTCCGAAGGGAGTTCGCGTGATTCGAGGGGAGCTTGAGGGTAAGCCTAGAAACCTTGAGCAGTCCAACGACTCCGCTGAGATCCGCTTGTCGGGGCTTAATCAGCCAGAACCAACTCATTCAGACCTAGCTCCTACTGGGGCTGGTCACAAAGGTCACACT
This sequence comes from Pirellulaceae bacterium, assembly GCA_044371785.1. Taxonomy (GTDB): domain Bacteria; phylum Planctomycetota; class Planctomycetia; order Pirellulales; family Pirellulaceae; genus JAFLCP01. The sequence goes on from JBILTA010000023.1 coordinate 1,348, forward strand.
CGCCGTTTGAGTGTCACGCCACCTCGTTCGGAGCGACGAACCAACGTAGAGCGTACAGTAGAGCGTCCGTTAGAGAATGATCGTTCGCTACAGAATTCGAGCCCATTGGGATCTTTTGTTTTGGCTGCTCGAATTCCAATGCCGAATCCGTCCAGCAACTTGAACAGTCGAGTGGGGTAAGCAGTTAGCGTTGTAGATTTCTTGGAAGGGTGATGTCGCCTGATGGAACAGGCGGCCTCGAACCTTGGTTCTGTGTATTCGTCGCTTTACCAGCATTCGCTGAATTGGCACCATCTGCATTATCATTTAACGCATAACGTGCTGGTGCCTGTAGTTGGCTGAGATGATCCTTCAAGATTCGTCGCACTTCGAGGATAGCTCGCGGAGTGGTATGGATCTCCTGATGTTCTGCTTCCACAACCAGCTCGCTTTCTACGCCATCGATTTGTGCGCTGGCAAGTTCGACAACGCCGTCGGTACCTGCCGAGAATTTGCCATAGAATCCTTTTTCGGGAACTAGTCCGATGATATTGTGATACTTGGTCGAAGGCGATGTTTTGGCTCTTAACATCACGGGGAAGATTGGTGATTTGGGGCTAAGAGAATCGATGCTGGTTTGAGTGGTAAGCAGTTTAGTATCGCGGAAGAAATCGGGATTTTCGCGAGCGAGTTCGTTGCCGCCAACTACCATGGTAGTCGGTAGCTCGATGAACTTTCTCCCTAACCATTGCGTGTAATCGTTGGCATAATTGCTGCCGCGATGAGGAGTGCCAATTGTGATCACTCGACGGATTGAAGGGTTAGGTTCGAAGAACACGGCATCAGCCAGTTGTTTTTTAACATCGTCTTCCCCCTTTAGCTCAGAGTAGGGGCGATCTGTGAGGATGCGCCAGAACTCATCCCCACTTTCAATGGTTTGCATGCGACTGACGAGTCCACCCATGCTATGACCAACCAGCACCATTTGGTCGAGCGAATTGTTTTGTTGATAGGGATCCAGATGAGTGCGCAATTCGGCTAATTCGGCACGGAGTTGTTTCGCACTCGTCCAAAACGGTTGGCCTGAAGGATATTGATAAAACCAGAACTGATAGGATTTTCGCAACTCGGGGAAACTGCGCAGATCATTGAACATCGGCATCCAAGTAACGGGGCTGGAAAGAAGTCCGTGCACCATAATGACGGGGATGCGATTCTTGTCGAAGGGTTCGAGCATGTAGATGCCGCGTTTTTGTTGGCCCTGATTGGGGTTAAGAAAACCGACGGTATAGTCTGACTGTTCTTTAAACTGAGGACTGTCGAGAAAATAGGCCAAGGGGGTGGCTAGATCTACTTGTAATGGGACCAAGCGATTGGCGAGTGTGATATCAGAGGAAGCTAAAGGATCATGGAACTCCAGCACACACGAATGTCGATGTTTAACGCTAGCGTTGGGCGTAGCGTTTTCATCGACAACTCGCAGTAAGGCAGTAACGGCAAAGCTTAAGCCATCCGGATAATACTTCTCTTCGGAGGCTCCTGCGGCGCCCCGCTTGCGAACCGCGATCAGCGGAACACCAAGTCCGTAAGTGACGTTGGGATTGGGGAGTCCATCGACTTCGAAGTCGCTACAGAACTCGAAGCGTTCAAAGTCCGAGGCTCGCCAGGGACCAAGAACGACCGATTGTACTAGATGAGAATTGCCCCCCACCTTGAATCGATAGTTTCCACCTGGTTTCAATTCGCCTTTCTTTTGAACCAAACGTAACGTCGCTTCGAGTGAGTAGTTGTAAAGGTCGCACGCGCCACGGAAACGTGGGTCATAAGGGTTGCGAATCGCATCAAGCCGTGGTGAGAACAGGTAGATATAAGCGTGGGCGACGGCAACTCCAAACATGTCGAGAGCGTCATCGGCATTACCATCGCGTTGCGATTTGGTACCGATGATGTAGGCTAGTTCAGAGATGGCGTAGACAATTTCCGCTTCAGGCTCAATTTCCGATAGCTTTTGTACTTCTTCAAAGCATTTGCGAATATCGGCGTTGTAAGTCGGGAGGAGATCGTATTTTCGCAACAGCCCCAACGTGCGCCCGGAGGCCTGCGGCCCTTTCGAGGATGTCAAGCTGAGCTGAGCTGTCAGTGGATTAAACGGAATGGAGCGAGTTGTTATAAAACGCTGAGTGGAGCAGCCGCTGAATGTTATCAACGAGCCAATGATAAGGCCGAAGATCAATGCGATTTGAGAGCGTGAAAGCGATTTGCGATCGTGGGAGATTCGCGCAGCCCTGCAGCGGTACCCAGCGATGGGACTTATGCCGCTAGAGCTAGCTTTTCTTGCACAATCCGACATTCTGCAGACCTATTTCATCCATGAAAGAGTTCGTCCGGAGTAGAAGGTTAGGAAATCTTGGCTTGGGGATCAATTGCAGTGTGCTCTAAAATGGATTCCAATGGCTTATTCGATTTGCAAGCAAGTCGTTGTGCGATGTTGGTTGAAGTGGAGCTCCGAGCAATGCTAGCTATGATGACGATCATGACCAGATGCTTCTTGATTTATGGCGTGAGCTGCGGCCTGGGCTGGGTATTAATGGGTTGGGGTACAGGCGTTGTGGGGCAGGATCCCAAGGCACCCTCGGTTGATAGCAAGGTGAAGGTGTCCGAAGTTGTATTGGCCAAGCTGGGTAAACAAGAGATCTTGTGGAGTGAGTTAGCGTATCGTTGGCGGTTAGGTGGAGTGAAGATTGTTGAGTTAAATCAAGTCGATCCATTAGCGTTGGTGGAGGGAGTGGAGGCGGCACGGAAGCAGCGGATCGCGCAGGCCGAATTGGATCGAAAGGGGCTTGGTGCCTCGGCGAAAGAAGTTGATCAGTGGATTGAACTTCGACTGGAGGGGATTGAGGGCGATAAGCTAACTGCAGCTGATTTGGCGGACAAAGAAGGGCTGACGTTAGCAAGTTGGCAAACCGAGTTGCGGTGGCAGAAGAGTTGGGAGGAATATACTCGCCAACTGATTACGGACGAGAAATTGAAGCGGCACTATGAAATGCACCAAGAGTGGTTTGATGGAACAGAGCGTGAGGTGTTTCATGTAATTCGGTCGTTGAAATGGAATGATCGGAGTGGTCGAGAAAAAGCGGTGAGCGAGTTTAGTAAGTTGGTCCAGCAGATCCGTGCGAAGCAACTGACGTTTGAAGATGCCGCGAAGAAGTGGTCCAGTGGCGCGACGGCTGAGCAGGGAGGTCGGTTGGGTTGGATGACCTATCAGGGGCCGATGCATCCAAGTTTTAATCGAGTCGTATTCGGTTTAGGTGGCGGCGAGTTGAGTGAGCCTGTGGAGACACCGCACGGGGTGCATTTGATCTGGGTTCGATCTGTGAAACGGGGTGCCTTACCGTTTGACCGCGTGATCGAGAACGTGCGGCGTTCGATGTTATTAATTGAGTTTGAAAAACTCGTGAGCGCGTATCCCAAGGCTCCGCAGATTGAATGGGTGTATGATATTGATGGGCAAAATAAATAAACTCCAGTGTCGCAGGTCACATGTCGCATTCTAGTGATGTCTAAAGCGATCCCAATCAATCTCCAGTTTTCTCATTCGAGCGCGTAGTGTATGCGGATTGATTCCCAGTAGTTTTGCTGCCCCTTTACTTCCTTCGATTTTGCCACGAGTCGCGGCGAGTGCTTGTTCAATATGTTGTTTCATCGCTTCATCTAGAGTGAGAATGACGCCCGAGGGTGACGCTGGCAAACGAACCGAAGGTGTTTCGGGAATCACTTCATAAAACGTTGGTTCATTGGATTCATAGGGTGTATAGGATTGTTGCGAGAGACCAAGGGCTTTCACTACTTCTAGACTGCGACCATTACCAAGAATAACGGCACGATCGATCACCGCCCCAAGTTCACGAATATTGCCTGGCCAGGAATATTGAGTTAGGGCCAGGATATCTGTTGGACTCGGCTCAACATAGGGTAAGCCGAATCGAGAGGAGGCACGGTGCGCGAAGCTCTTCGCGAGAGCGGGGATGTCGATCATGCGGTCGCGCAATCTGGGGAGCATGATCGGGAAGACATTGATACGATACCACAGGTCTTCGCGGAATTGCCGAGTCTTGACCATATTTGAAAGATCACGGTGTGTAGCCGCGATGATGCGCACATCGATATGGATGGGCTTCTTACCGCCGACACGCTCGAATTGATGATCTTGTAGGACTCGCAGTAACCGAACTTGGGCAGCCAAGGGAAGTTCACCGATTTCATCGAGGAACAATGTGCCACCATCAGCTCGTTCAAACCAGCCTTGATGTAGGTCTGAAGCGCCCGTGAAACTTCCTTTCTCGTGACCAAATAATTGTGAGTCGATCAGTTCGGGTGGTATGGCTCCGCAGTTAACGCGTATAAAGGGGCCATCATTGCGTCGACTACGTTGATGAATGGCCCGCGAAATCACTTCTTTGCCGGTTCCCGTTTCTCCCAAAATCAAAACTGGGACATCGGAGCCAGCGACCAATTCAACGCGTTCCATGACAATACGCAAGCCTTGTTCCGCTCCCACGACTTCATCTTCGCGCAGTTGTTGACGACCTAATCTGGAAAGCAGTGAGTGCCGATCGGCTTCCGCAGTCGCTTGTAGTTTTTTGAGTTCGCTCAATCGCAAGTCGTTCGCCATTGCGGCTGAGAAAGCTTCGAGTAAACGTTGCGATAGTTGGGCGATGGGGCGTTGGGGGGATTTGTTCCAGTAGAGATGGAGCATGCCGGCAAGAGTATTGTTGACCAACAACGGCCCAACGGTTTGCCAGCCATCATGTTGTTTGAAGAGGATCGGATCGAGGACTTCGCTGCTGGTCCCTCCCCTTCCCTGCCAGATCTCCTGTTTTTCGCTCCAGGTCGAAAGGGCCTCCCAATGGGCTGGAGCTAAAGAGATCACTTTGCGAGGGTGCTCGTCTGAGCTTAGGAATAGAGTATCCAGAGAGGTGGGAGTGATGCGATCCAGGCGGAGATCGATCAAACCAGCGGTTTCTCGCAGTTGCAGCGTAATCGTAGATGCCGACTCTCGAATTTCGAGATGGCGGCACACTTCTTTCCAGATTTGTAGCAAAAGGGAATCGTCCATGTTCATAGAGATCGTTTAGCGGAATATCCCGCAAATATGCTGGTCCGTTATATGTAACGGCTTTGTTCCATCATATTTGATGGCGAATCCCGTGTCTAAGTCCTTTTTTCTGGTGGTTGAGCGAATTTTTGTGCAACGGGGGATAAACCAGGTTTGCACTCTAAATTCCAAGGTTTTCCAGGGAATTGGCTCGGTTTATGGGGCCATCTTGGCCCGAACCTCGCACTTTTTCCCGCTTGGGCAGCTAAGCAAATGGAATGCCAGAGCGGATTGGCATCCAGATTGCATTACTGGTTCGCTCAAATTTGCTGGACTTACGACAGAAGGAAGAAGGATCTCATGTTGAAACGAATCATTGGGTTGATGTGCTTAGCTGTAGTGACCTTCATGGTTGCTGGCTGCGATGGTTCTTCGAGTAGCGATGCCAACAATGGAATCAAAAAAGTCCAACTGCTAAATGTCTCGTACGATCCGACCCGTGAGTTTTATCAGGAATTCAATGAGTCTTTTGCGGCCCATTGGAAGGCAACTCAAAACGAAGAAGTGTACGTCGAGCAATCGCATGGCGGGGCGGGCAAGCAAGCTCGCGCCGTGATGGATGGGCTCGAAGCAGATGTGATCACGCTTGCCTTGGGATATGACATTGATGTGATTGCAGAGCGAACCAAGCTTTTACCAACCGATTGGCAGAGCAAGTTTCCCAAGAATAGTGCTCCATACTCCTCGACGATTGTATTTTTGGTTCGCAAGGGAAATCCGAAGGGGATCAAGGACTGGGGAGATCTGGAGAAAGAGGGAATTGAGATCATCACACCAAATCCCAAAACGAGTGGTGGAGCGCGGTGGAATTATCTGGCAGCTTGGGGGGCGGCTTTAGCCCAAGAGCTGGGTGGAGTTGACGCGATCGGTAAGGCAAATCCAGAGCAGCGGGCTGAAGCGGACAAAAAAGCGCGGGCCTTTATTGAAGCGATCTTTCGCAAAGTGCCTGTGCTCGATTCGGGAGCTCGAGGAGCAACCAACAGCTTTGTGCAGCGGCAATTGGGTGACGTGCTTTTGACTTGGGAAAACGAAGCCTTCTTGGCACTCAAAGAAAGTGGTGGAGACCAAGTCGAAGTTGTGGTACCCAAGTTGAGCATATTGGCTGAGCCACCTGTTGCTGTGGTGGAGGAGTATGCCAAGAAACACGGAACGTTGGAAATTGCAAAAGCCTATTTAGAGCATCTTTACTCTCCGCAAGGACAGCAATTGGCCGCGAAACACTTCTTTCGGCCCAATTCGGCGGAACTGATTTCGAAAGAACAGCTAGCGAATTTTGCGGATGTGGAATTGTTTCAGCTCAATGATATCTGGGGAAGTTGGGCGGAGGCTCAGAAGATTCATTTCGATGATGGCGGGATCTTCGATCAAATCTATCAACCGAAGTAATGTGTTTCAAATCATAGGTAAATGGACTTGCAGCCTACATCGATGAGATAGCTATGGTTCGAACAAGATCGTACAGCGTGTTACCCGGCTTCGGAATCACGATGGGTTATACGCTGACCTATCTTAGCCTTATTGTATTGATTCCCTTAGCAGCCTTGTTGCTTCGGGCGACATCGATGTCGCTGGAACAATTTTGGTCAGCAGCATTCAATCCGCGGGTGATGGCATCGTATCGAATTACGTTCGGAACATCATTAGTGGCAGCGATTGTGAATTCCATTTTTGGATTCATCGTGGCGTGGTGTTTAGTACGTTATCGATTTCCGGGGCGCAGGTTGCTGGATGCCTTAATCGATTTGCCGTTTGCTATTCCAACGGCGGTATCGGGAATCGCCTTGACGGCGATCTATGACAAGAATGGTCTCCTTGGCCAGAGCTTGTATCAAATGGGGATTAAGTCGGCGATGAGTCCATTGGGGATTTGTATTGCATTGACATTCATCAGTTTGCCGTTTGTGGTTCGCACGTTGCAGCCTGCGTTGGAAGAAATGGATGGCGAATCGGAGGAGGCAGCGATGTGTTTGGGCGCGTCACGTTGGGAGACGTTTCGACGCGTGATTTTTCCAACCTTACTCCCATCTTTATTGACAGGTTTTGCTCTTGCCTTTGCAAGGTCTCTCGGTGAATACGGTTCTGTTGTTTTCATATCAGGCAATCTGCCAATGAAAACTGAGATTACTTCCCTATTGATCATTACAAAGTTTGAGCAACATGATCATTTAGGGGCCACTGCGATTGCGGTGGTCATGCTGGTGGCATCTTTTGCCATATTGATGTCCATCAATGGACTGCAGTGGTACATAGCCAAGAAATTTCGGGGGTAGGGATATCCACTATGTCTGGAGTAAACAAGCTTGGAATACAAGATCCTTTGTGGTTACGTGTTCTCCTGATTGGAACGACGTTCGGTTTTGTGGCACTCTTTTTGGTGTTGCCCGTCGCCATCATTTTTAGTGAAGCTTTAAAGGATGGCTGGCAGACTTATGCAACCGCATTGAAAGATCCTGCGGCGTGGTCGGCAATTCATTTGACCATTCTGGTTACCGCGATTGCCGTTCCCGTCAATACGGTTTTTGGATTAGCTGCGTCTTGGGCCATCGCAAAATTTGATTTTAGAGGCAAGTCGCTGCTATTGACGTTGATCGATATTCCTTTTGCGGTGTCGCCCGTGATTTCTGGATTCATTTATGTGTTGTTGTTTGGGTTACAGGGTTGGTTTGGGCAAACGCTCTCGGAATGGGGATTTAAGGTTATTTTTGCAGTACCGGGCATCGTGCTCGTCACGATTTTTGTCACCTTTCCATTCGTGGCTAGAGAACTCATACCGTTGATGCAAGAGCAAGGCAACGACGAAGAGCAGGCGGCGATATCTTTGGGGGCGAAAGGTTGGCAAACCTTCTTCTATGTAACTTTGCCCAATATTCGCTGGGGCTTACTTTACGGTGTGATCCTGTGCAACGCACGAGCCATGGGTGAGTTCGGGGCTGTAAGCGTGGTGTCTGGGAGTATACGAGGAAAAACGGCGACGCTGCCGTTACACGTCGAAGTTCTTTATAACGGCTTCAATGTACCGGCCGCATTTGCGATGGCTTCTTTGCTCGCTTTGGTAGGTTTGATTACGTTGGCGTTTAAAACATATCTGGAATGGAAGGTCAAGCAGCAGAAGTTAGAGTTGGCGACCATGGCCGAATAATGGCTGCTGTGGATCGAGCGATGAGACTTTAGGGCTGCGATAAACGGGACAGGAATCTACGAGGCGGTTTATGGGCATCGAAGTACAGCATATCTACAAATCGTTCAACAACTATACAGCTTTGCAAGATGTTAGCCTGAAAGTGAATGACGGTGAGTTGATTGCCTTGTTGGGGCCATCGGGATCGGGCAAAACGACTTTACTGCGCATCATTGCTGGTCTTGAAGTTCCCGATTTGCGACAAGAAAGCAAGATCTTGTTTCATGGCCGGGACGTTGCCAAGCAGCGCGTCGGGGAGCGTCAAGTGGGTTTTGTCTTCCAGCATTACGCACTTTTCAAACACATGTCCGTTTTTGAAAACATCGCCTTTGGGTTGAAGGTACGGCCGCGAGCGAGTCGTCCCAGTAAGGGCGACATACAGCAACGCGTCAATGAACTGTTGCGTTTGATTCAATTGGATGGATTTGGAAATCGATTGCCGAGTCAATTATCAGGTGGTCAGAGGCAACGTGTTGCTTTGGCACGAGCGCTGGCTATTGCCCCCAAGGTTCTTTTGCTGGATGAGCCATTTGGAGCATTGGATGCTAAAGTGAGGCAAGGCTTACGAGCTTGGCTGCGCCGATTGCACGAAGAGTTGCACATGACGACGATCTTGGTCACACACGATCAAGAGGAAGCATTAGAGGTTGCTGACAAAATTGTGGTCATGAATCAAGCCAAGATCGAGCAAGTTGGGGCGCCAGAGGAGGTATTTCATCGACCAGCCAACGAGTTTGTGATGGATTTCTTGGGGCATGTCAACGTCTTTCATGGGCGGGTGGAGAACGGTCGAGCACGGTTAACGGATATTGGATCGAAGTTGAGTTGGAACCGCGAGGCGTTTGGAAGTGCGGTATATGTCAGGCCGCATGAGTTAGAAATCGATCGGGTAGCTGGAGACGATGGTATCCGCGGTACTGTGCGACGCATTAACCTGGCAGGAACTTGTGCCAAAGTTGTGGTTGCTTCTCCGAGTGGCAACGAAGTCGTCGCAGAGGTTTCGTTCGAGCGTTTCAATGAACTTGCGTTACAGAGGGGTGAGACAGTATTTGTGAGCGCGAAGAAAGCTCGTGTATTCACTCCAGACTATGAGATTTGATGTAAAGTTTTGACGTTGCTCCCACCTTTCAAGTGTGGAGGGAGCGATTCTATGCGGGGCTGTAATCGTCAGCCCCATCATTGGCTATGGAGCAAGGCCATCGCATTTACTGGACCCGTGTTGGGGCATGGTTTCTCTAGCGTTCAACAGCCCTGGCTTGAGTGGGTATCAAAATCATCCAACGCGGTTGGCAAGAAATTTGGCTTGATTTTTCCGCAATCTGCGGCCTGTTTCTGTTTTGTTTTTTCATCGTATGGATTTTGAGGTTGATTGGCACAGTGATTGCTTTAATGACTAAGCACAAGGCCGCTTACAAGTTGCGATTGTTTCATGCAACAGCTTGTCGGTGGTGTTAAGTTCAATTCGATCTCAATGGAATTAGAGGTTTAGCGAAGGTGGGATCAACATTCAAACAACAGTATCCGGGGATAGCAACCTTTGTTTTGGCGTTGTACTGCTGTCTGGGAATTGGATGTAGTTCGCAGCCGGATGAGCTAGCTGTTTTTCCAGTAAAGGGGGTCTTGGTTTACAAGGGGCAACCTTTGGAGAACGCGTTGTTGACTTTCCATCCCGTGGATCGAGCCGATCCGAGGCGTACGGCCGCTCGAGCGACCACTACAAAAGAAGGCAAGTTCGAGTTGAGTACCCGTAATGCCAACGACGGTGCGGCTGAAGGAGAGTACACCGTGACGGTGGAGTGTTACAAGTTGGTTGGGAGTAAAGGAAGTTGGGAGCCCGGTCCCAACATTCTGCCGGCAAAGTACTCCAGTCCACAATCTTCGGACCTCAAAGTATCTGTAAAGAAAGATGATTCGGCTGAGAAGCGGATCGAAATTCGATAGCGATTCAAAACAGAGTTCGTTGAGGCGCGAGGGAGTGGCCTCAGCGGTAGTGCCAGAAATTTTTCATGTGTCGAAAGAGACACTTTAAGGGAGAGTGAAATGTCAGTGGGTAAAGTTAAGCGTTCGGCGTTCACACTGGTGGAGTTGCTGGTGGTGATTGCGATTATTGGGATCTTAGTTGGTTTATTGTTACCCGCGGTGCAGTCGGCTCGTGAAGCGGCTCGACGCATGCAATGCTCGAATAATCTCAAGCAGATGGGATTAGCGGTTCAGAATTTTGAGAATTCGTATCGCAAGCTTCCTTCGAGTGTTCGGCCCTCCGGTTTAACGCCTTTGCCTCGTATTGCGGGGCTGACATTTTTGCTCCCTTACCTGGAACAGACCAACATGTATAACAGTTATGATCAAACCAAGAACTGGTTTGATCCCGTAAACTTGCCGGTTACATCGCAACGCGTTAGCGCTTATCTTTGCCCTTCGACTCCCAATCCTGAGCGTTTGGATGGAGTCCCCGAAGTGGCGCCTTGGACAGCAACATTTGTGGCAAACACGGATTATTCGCCGACGATTGGTGTGGATCAACGTTTGCGTTCGGCTGGATTGATTGATCCGCTGGGTGATTTGACAGGTGTTCTTCCAAAGAACGGAACACCCAAGTTACGTGACGTGATCGATGGTTTGTCTAACACTATTTTGTATGGCGAATCGGCAGGCCGTCCTGCTGTGTTCCGCCGTGGAAGAGCGTTTGGTGCAGTACCAACACAACGCACAAATGCTGGAGGATGGGCTCGACCAGCCAGCGACTTCTCGATCGACGGCTCAACTCAAGATGGAGTGGCATTACCTGGACCTTGTGCCATCAATTGCACCAATGGTGAAGAAGTTGGATCTGCTTCCTTTCCTCATCCTTATTATGGTACCGAAGGAACAGCGGAAGCCTACAGTTTCCATCCAGGTGGTGCTATGTTTGCCTTTGCCGATGGATCGGTTCAATTTCTTTCTGCCAACACGGACATTCGTACTTTCGCGCGTCTTGTAACTCGTGCAGGTGGCGAAGTATCGACGCTCGAACAATAGCCCAAGATTAGCTGGACCCCAAGGTCGCAGTAGCTGCGTCAACAAAGCCGTCCGTGCGACATGAACGCACGCGACGGTTTTTTGTTTTCCTTTCTTTGATTGGGTGAAAGGGATGTCGATATGCAAAGCAACCTCGGAAATTATTTGAGCACGATAGGTAATACGCCTTTAGTGGAACTGAAGCGACTTGCAGAGAGCGTGTCAGGACGGCTTTTGGCAAAGGTGGAAGGTCGCAACGCGACGGGTTCTATAAAGTCCCGTGTTGCAAGTTCGATGTTAAGAGATGCGAAGTGTAATAATGTGCTTAGAGCGGGGATGGCGGTTGTCGAACCAACCTGCGGAAATTTGGGAATTGCGTTGGCGATGGCGACAGCCGCACAGGGGATCGAACTGACGCTGGTGATGCCACATACCGCTCCCGCTTACAGAGTTCGAACTCTTGAACGATATGGGGCGAACTTGGAGTTTACGCATGGTGGTCATGGCATGCGGGGGGCGATATTGCGTGCCAGGCAGATTGTCGCACAGGATCCTGATCGTTGGCACATGCTTAATCAATTCGAGAATCCAGCCAACGTTCAGGCCCACTATGAGTCTACGGGGCCCGAGATCTGGCAGCAAACCCAAGGTGATATTGATGTTCTTGTTTGTGGCGTGGGAACTGGAGGCACGCTGACGGGGATTGGACGATACCTTAAGGAGAGGAAAGCGATTACGATTGTTGCGGTTGAGCCCAAACGCAGTCCCGTTTTGTCTCAACATATGCAGGGCCTGAGTTTAAAACCGGGGCCACATGGAATCGAAGGAATAGGAGCTGGATTTGTGCCTCAGTTGTTAGATATAGGTTTGGTGGATCGAATCGAGACAGTTGAGGATGAAGAGGCCTTTCTGGTGATGAATCGCTTGGCTCGAGAAGAGGGTTTATGTGTCGGGCCATCCTGCGGGGCGGCAACTTCCGTTGCGCTCAGGCTAGGGAAATTGCCAGATTTTGCGAACAAAACGCTGGTTGTCGTGCTTCCGGAAACGTATGAGAACCGAATTTGAGAGACGTTTTTCCCGCTTGTCTGTACCTTTTTAGGAGAATTTCATCAGCCATTACAAGTTTCCAGCCACCTGATTGGCAAAGCGACAGTGCGGTGCGACAATGTGACTATAGAACGGTGAGAGCTTTCTCAGCGTAAGTGACGTTATCATGCCGAATTCAAATCGAATGAGTCCAAATTCGTTAGCCTGACGAAGGGGTGTATTATGTGTCGCTATGGTTTGATGCTGTTTTTGGTTGGGGCTTTGGGAGCCACCAGTTTTGCACAGGATTCGAAGGTGGTAACCGAGATTTCGAAATCGGTGGAACCTGAGAAAGATAAGAGCACTGGCGTGGCTGTTTCCGAAGAACAGCAGAAGCTTTTTGATTCGTTCGAAAAGACGATGACCAAAGTCAAGTTGGTGGGTAACTTTACGATTGATGGTAAAGATAATGGGGATCTTCGCAAGGAAGAGTACATCGTTGAAAAAGTAAAGAAGACCGATGAAGGAGATTATTGGGTCATCACCGCGCGTATCAAATATGGTGAAGTGGATTTGGCGGTGCCCGTGCCTGTGGAGGTCAAGTGGGCTGGTAAGACTCCTGTCATCACGCTTGATAACATCACCATTCCTGGACTAGGGACTTTTTCATCGCGCGTGGTGATTGACCAAGGCAAGTATGCAGGAACTTGGACTCATGATGAAGTAGGTGGGCATCTCTTTGGCAAGTTAGAGCCCGCGACCGAAGAAGAGCTGAAGCGGAAGTCGAACAAAAGTGAAGTGACCGAAGATAAGTAGGGTCAGATTCATCATTGAAAATCAAGTAGAGCGGTTTCCACTGCTAAACCTGGGCCGAAACCGAGCATCACACATTTGCCTTTAACGTTCTGAGTTTGAATCGCTCGCAGCACAAAGAAGCTCGTAGGCGACGACATATTGCCGAAGCATCGCAGAACTTCTCGCGATGTTTCGGCTTTTTCATGCGCAAGTTCTAAACTGTTGAGGACCGCGTCGAGAATCTTAGGTCCACCGGGATGTATGGCCCAATGGATAATGTCATTCAGCGAATGGCCATTCGAATTGAGCCATTTTTCTAACCACGGTTTAAGTTGAGCCTGGATTAACTCGGGAACATGAGGTGAGAGTGTCATGGCGAAACCATGATCGCGAACTTGCCATGTCATCGCCTCGAGTGTATCGGGAAACAGATAGGAACCATTGCTTAAAAGCTGCAATGATGTTGTAGGATTTACTGGATCTGTTTCTTGATCCGAGGCTGTTATACAAACGGCTGCGGCTCCATCGGCGAAAAGTGCATTGGCGATGATTTGATCGGGCTGAAAGTCGTATTGATAGTGAAGGCTGCAAAGTTCAACGGCACAGATGAGGACTTTGGCCTTTGAATTGGCGCGAACAATATGGTCGGCAACTCTCAGAGCATTCATCGCGCCATGGCATCCCATGAAGCCAATATGTGTGCGGGCGATGTCGTTAGGGAGCTGTAGGTTTTGTATGACTTTGATATCGAAACCTGGAGCGACGAAACCGGTGCAGGAAACAGTGATCAAGTGGGTGATTTCAGAGGGCTTTAGATCAGCCTGATGGAGCGCGGTTTCGCAGACTTGTGTTGCCAAGTGGGGGGCATGTTGATTGTACTGTTGCATTCGTTGCGATGTTGTGGGACCTAAGTCTTGGGCTGAAGACTTATCCGTATAAAACGATTGCCGATGTTCGGGGAGGGTTAAGTGCGAAGGAGGCTGCTCGAGTAGTACACTATAGCGTTCGCCAACTCCCGACTTGTTGTAGATGGCTCGCATCCAATATTCTTGCGCGGCGCGAGGTTGGTTGCGGAGTTTGGCGATATGCAGCGCATCTTCTTGTGCGATGGAGTGTTGGGGTACTTGTGTAGCGATCGCGCGAACCGTGGTCATTAATCGTGTCTTCTTCCAGTAATCGAGTCAGCTTTATTTAGTGATAGGGGGAGCAATCGGTAGCGATGGCATTTCGGCCATACGGTTAATGTCTTGAATCAACCAGCGACCGATGCCAGGAAACCAAGTCGCTAGTTCCATTGCGAGTCGACTGCGGAAAGAGTTTTGCAGAAGCCAGGCGAGAGAGCGGCAGCTTAGCTGACGATGTCGAATCATTTGTTGGTATAGTTTTCCCCACTGTACTTCATTGTCTTCTGTCCATGTGGAGAGATTTTGTGCCGCTAGGGTGGCGGCGAGGGAACCACCCGCCATGGCCCAAGCCATTCCTTCACCAGTGAATGGCTCGACGTAACCCGCTGAATCGCCAATCGCGAGCCAACGTCGTCCGAAAGGGCGTACGATGCGTCGTGTAAGCGTGGGTGTTCCACGCCATTGAGCCTCTTCAAGCGGATAGTCGATGTGAAGATGATATTGATTTAACGTTTCCCGAACCCAGGCTCCGAAAGAGCTTTCTTGCTTCAGAAGTTTGGGGTGGACCGCTGCAGCAAGGTTCAGTTGATTCTGCTCGGCTTGTACAATACCCAGGTATCCATTTGGCCGAACGCATAAATGGATGGTATGGCTGCGAATATTGTGTGAGATAGTATGCAGATTTAGGCCCAACCCAATTTTCGAATTTGGGTTCACTTGTGCGGGCCAAGATTGTGTCGATTCGCGGACACCACCAAGTCCAGCGGCAACCAAGACCAAAGAGGCTTCGACATTGCGACTTTCTTCAGTGTTTTGAATTTTGACGATCCGAAAGCGTTGGTCCGTCGACAATGAATCCAGTGATGCCGATACGTTTTCGAGGATTGTTACGCCACAGCGACTTGCTTCATCGGCTAGTGCAAGATCCAGTTCTCTACGCGTGATGGCTCGTCCGGTGGGTAAAGGTAGAGTAACGGTTCGTGGGCCGCACTGTATTTGTACGTGCTGGAGTGATGGTGCCCCCAGCCGATCAAGAATAGACGTGAGCTGGAGTTTCTCGAGTGTGGCAAGTGCGTTTGCATTGAGGCAGGCACCACACACCTTGTCGCGAGGATAGCTTTTCTTTTCGCAAAGAAGAACCTGGAAGCCTTGGCGAGCAAGCACAATCGAAGATACGAGTCCTGCCACACCACCACCAATGACAACGAGCTCCGAGCGATCGGGTATGGAGCGTAGGTTGTGTGGGCTTCTGGTGCGTTCTGATGGCACCATCGTTTCACACGATGCAGCGAAGTTGGTGTTGATTATTGTTTTTTGCTCCATCTCAGCATCCAGCGCTGTGGCCAGCAATCGCGAATGAATGCTTCGCCCATTCCCGCATTTTCGGCGATTTCGCGAATTTCGGAAGTGGCGAATGCGCCTTGCACGGAAATCGGCCCATCGTAACGAACGATAGGGGAGAGTGTTACCACGCGGGCTACGATCCAGGCCAAAAGCCAACCGAGTTTAGTGCGTTTAAGATCACTGATGACGACTCCAAGTCGAGCGGCTTGGGCAGCTTCATGGAGAAGCAGCTGAACTTTCTCGGTTTCTAAGTGATGCAGAAACAGCGAACTGATGATGATATCGTAATCTGTTGGTAGTGGGTCCTTTAGAACTTCCCCCACTCGAAAGTCGACGTTTTGAATTCGGCGTTGAACGGCCAAGCTTTGGGCTTGAGCGATCGCAAAGGGGCTCATGTCGATTCCGAGTGTTTCTACTTGCTCATATTTTTGCCGAAGCCGCTGCGTTAATTGAATTAGGACGTCGCCACTTCCACAGGCTAAATCGACGACGCGAATCGAACGCTGCGATTCGGGAGGAGCGATCTTGGAAATCTGACGGGAAATCTGGTAGGCAGTGCCGCTCAAAAAATTAATGCGGCGTAGAGCGGCTAAGGCTTGCGCGTGCGACTGCGGATCGAGTCCGGGTTGATCCATTTTTTCTGGACTTAACCGTCTATCCAAATCGAGCCGCCTTTGGGTTGGAAGAATGAAATACTTAAAAAAATCGTCAAAATCGAAATCGATTTGATGAACTTTTGAAGCCGGAAAACGTAGAGGAGGGGGCGTTGGTGACCTGAACTGGCTGTGTGCCACCACACGCTATCTTCTCTGAAATCGCTTGGTTTGGCAATCAGATACTACCCCTCATTACAACTAATTTATGAAGTTAAAGTAACATCTGGTATGGGTTGGCCCGCACGGTTTGCTAAATGGTTAAGATACAGTGCGGTTAGTTAGCAAGGTTAGCTTTTCGCGATGTGTTTTGGGTAACGTTTTTTGTACAGGAATTGCTGCATGAGATTATTGCTAGGAACTTTCGTGGCTTTGTTGGGGATGATGGGAAACGCACTGGCTGCTGATCCACTGAAGTTGGATACTGACAAGTCAACCATAGAATTTGTCGGCAAGAAGACCGACGGTTCTCACAGTGGTGGCTTTAAGAAGTTTACCGTTAATGCTGAAGCGGATTGGGAAGATCCAAGCAAGAGCAAGATGTCGATTATTATCGATACAACATCCATTTTTTCGGATGATCCGAAGCTTACGGACCATTTGAAGAATCCTGACTTCTTCGATGTTCGCAAGTATCCAGAAATCAAATTTGAGTCGACCAAGATCGAACCAGTCAGCGAAACCAAAGCCAACATTACGGGCAAGTTGACGATGCTTGGCAAGACAGCTGAAGTTACAATTCCTTGCGAAGTTGCACCTTCTGATACCGAAATCGATTTGACGGCGAAGTTTGAAATCGATCGCACTCAATGGGGTATGAGCTACGGTGTAGGAAAGATCAACAAAGAAGTTCCTATCACCGTGAAGTTCATTTTCAAGCGTTAAGATGATCGTTGAGTCGATCGATGTAAATTGAGAATGGTAATACAAATTCGAGAACCCGAGGCTCAAATGAGCTTCGGGTTTTTTCATGTCAGGAGATAGGTGAATGACGTTCGAAATTCAATTGCTGATCTTTGCGTTGGGGCTCCCTTTGCTGGTAGCGATCATCGGGACAACTATCGTCTATCAGATACAACACAAGATTCCAAGTTGCTGGTTGCGTTGGTTTGTCGGTCTCACGCTTTTGACGTGGTTATTCGCATTTTTGGTGAGTAGCTCGCGAGTTGGTTTGTTGGAGTATGTTGAGGCTGACCATTATCGAAAGCTACCCTGGTTTGTTTTGTTTGCGTACCTGGTGGGTTTGTTGTGGGCAAGCCGTGCAGAGTTTGAGCCCAAGGGTACGCCGGGTAAAGTTTTGGCCAACGATGGATTGTGGTGGTTGGGACGATGCACTTTGTTGTGCTTAGCGGGTTGGTGGTTGATCCCCAAAGGTAAAGGCTGGGAGGATACTGCCGACTGGCAGCCGATATGGTTATTGATGGCGGGGTTGGGGGGAGCGTGGAATTGGTGGAGCCTGACTGCTGTACGGCAACGTGTGATTGCCTGTCGAGATTCTAAAGACAATGGCCAAGAAGAAACACAAATCGGTTGGCAATTGTGGATCGGAGTTGGAGCCTTGCTAGGGTTAGCGGGCTTGGCGGGTTTATCCTTAGCGTCACTGGCCGAATCATTGGCCACAGTAGCTGCGATCGCAGTGGGTATTTCGATTGTGGGTCACTTTAGCGCGAGCAAATTGCTAACGAATTTAAGTGAATCGGGTGTCGCTGCGGCGATCTCTAGTGGGACGGTATTGGCGATGGCTTATCCGAGTTCGTCTGTGCCAAAGTATGCGTATATCGCAATGATGATGGTGCCGGTTTTGGTGTCACTTGTCGATGGGATCGTATATCGCTTAGGTGGCAAGTCTGTGGTGCGTTTGTTGGTTTGTTTTGTGGTGACGGCGTGTGTGGTCGGTGGCTTATTAGGTTGGGTGCTGTTGAATGAGCCGGCGGATGTGGGAGAGGATTGGGAGTGAGGTGAGTTTATTGAGTTTGGAAGGCAGGTTTGTTGAGGTTACGCATTGTGTTTGAGAGCATCGCCATTCTCTCTTGGGCTAGCTCATTGGGTTCGAGAATGGTTAGGGGGAGAAGCTCTTCCCATTCCTGCAAAATGTAGTGGATGTATTGCGAGGTTCGTCCACAGTATAGTTTCACA
>JBILTA010000315.1:0-6614 GCA_044371785.1 Pirellulaceae bacterium
GCCAATTTTTGGCCGACGAAAGTGGCCCCACCGCAGTGGAGTATGCGGTCATGCTGGCGTTGATCATCGCAGTTTGTGTTGGGGCTGTACGTGGAATGGCAACTTCAGCCCGCAACAGTTTTGATAACTCCGCAAACGCAATTAATAACGCGATTAAGTGATTTTGATCACACTATACGAATCGAGCCCAGTTGACCTAGGAATTGTGCAGGACCAACATCCATGATGCGAAGAAAAATTTGGATCGACCAATTGGTACAAGGAGGTTTAGTTGGTCGCATCATCCTTTATTGGCTTTCTGTGGTCGCCTATTTTGCGATCGGACATGTCGTATTCCAGTGGATTGATCAACCGGAATGGACGTCGGAAGAGCATTTCAACGCGATGTTCGAAGCCTTTGGTTTTTGGTTGCCGGGCTTATTGTTGCTGACGCCGTTGATTATCTTTGACATTGTCAAAATGAGCCATCGATTTGCTGGGCCCGTGTATCGACTCAAAAACCACCTTACCAAAGTTTGCAGCGGCGAAGAAAAAGGGAAACTCTGGTTTCGCGAAGGTGATTATTGGTGGGAATTGGTTGAGCCAGTGAACAACATCATTACAAGAATGCTCACTGCCGAAGAGAAGCTGGTCGATCTGAGAAATAAGTTGGCTGCTGCTGAACGTGAAAATCTGCAACTGCAACGCGAGTTGCAAGCGAAGGGTGGAAACGCGGCGGATCCGAAGGCAAGCCCGGCGCCTCTAGGTGCATCCAGTTTTGCGGCGAAAAATCAATCTCCTCTGGGAGTTCGCTAGAGGTTAGTTCGCAGAAGTTTATGGCTTCAGCTGTAGATTTAAGCAGACGAGCTACGGATGATAGAGGGCTGCTTCTTTCGATAGCCGATCGAGCATCATTTCGAGGTCGACGCGGATCTTGGTCATTAGCGGATCTTCGATGCCCTTAGGTGGTTTCTCGGTCGAGACTTCGATGGCATCGCCCACTTCGATAACCACTTCGAGGTCGCGAGCTGGGCGGTTGCGATCCGTCAGGTCTTCTTCGTATCGTTCCACGGTTTCTAGCAAGCGAGTGACAGTTACTGGACGATCGAGATAATCGGGCGGATAGGAGGCGACCTGCTGGGCCAAATACAAATTGGCCAGTTCTTTCCAGCGATTATTGCGTTCTGTGCTATCCACAGTTCCCTGGATCATATCGGGAATGATCTTCATACGCAGAGCTTTGATTCTGGGGATAATAGCTCCTGATTGAGTACGTCCGAGCCATTTAGTTTCTACGGGATGTAGCAAATGATCGATCAAGCGTTGTTGTCGATCTGCGACGGATCCTGATTGGGGAGAGCCGAGGTGTTCGAGTTCTTTGAGGCACAATAAACCAAGACCGACGTTTTGGATGCGGGCGATGAGGCAACGCTCTTTGGCATCAGTCCAGGTCAAGCGATGTTCGATGTCCTGCAGGATGGGATTAACGGCAGCATGAATGTCGCCATGAAAGAGATATTTGAGGGCGACGGGATGAACGACTACTTTGTGATCGGGGTTTTCCTTTTGACGTTTTTTGGCCGCTGAGCGGGCGATGAAGGCGACGCCATCCAAGAGGGCTTGCAAGCGATCATTGGAGCGGAATACGGCGCCTTCGGGAAATAGTACCAAAGGGCGCTGGGCCGTTGTCAAAGCCTCGATGGCGGTATCAAGTGATTGTCGATCAACGCCTTCGCGATAGACGCTAAAGCCACCCATCTTGCGAATGGCCCACGGAATAAATCGGCCTTGGTGAAATAAATGCCAACTTGCCATTGCGAAGACATGGCGATTGACGGCTCGGGACAACCAACCCATGGCTAAAGGGTCGGCATAGCGACAATGGTTGGGTGTGAGAAGAACGCCATGACCCGCATCGAGTGACGCACGTAGTTTTTCGGTGCCACGAATTTGATACTTGTCAACACCTTCATGCTTGCGAAGATAATAATCGACCAAGCGAAACCGTTGGATAAGCGTTGGCCACCAGTTTCCGCGATGAGGTGGGATAAACTTGTACGGCTTCTCGATGATAATGTTTTGCATACTTGGGTCGCGGTTTGGTTGAGTTGTAAACTTGGGCCGCGACCCCAGATGTTATTGGGGGGCGGATTGGTAACCCTTGGGGTGGCTGAGGTGCCACTGCCAAGCGGTTTCAATGATAGGCTGAATGTCGATATATTTTGGATACCAATTGAGCGTTTTTTGAGCGCGAGAACTATCGGCGATCAATTTTGCAGGGTCTCCAGGCCTTCGAGCCTCGATTTTGGCCGGAATTGGGTGCCCCGTGACCCGTCGGCAGGCCTCAATGACTTCCAGGACGCTGTGCCCCTTACCGGTCCCCAGATTTAGCTGGAAATTGCTACCGGGCTCCAGTTTTTGAAGGGCAGCCAGGTGGGCGCTTCCCAAATCATCGACATGGATATAGTCGCGAATGCAGGTTCCGTCAGGGGTTGGATAGTCGGTGCCGTAGATGCCAATATGGGCCCGTTGTCCCAAAGCTACCTGCAAAACAATCGGTATAAGGTGTGTTTCAGGCTCATGATCTTCCCCGATTCCCCCGAGCGGACTGGCGCCAGATGCATTAAAGTATCGTAATGCCGCACATCCGAAACCGTAGGCTCGAGCATAATCGGTTAGAGCTTTCTCGATAACCAGTTTCGAGAAACCATAGGGATTGATGGGAAGTTGGACCGTGTCCTCGGTGATAGGAACAACATCAGGTTGACCATAGGTCGCCGTTGTGCTGGAGAAGACGATTTTCCAAACACCGGCAGTCCGCATGGCTTCGAGAAGTTCCAGGGTCGCGATGACATTGTTGCGATAATACATCGCCGGATGTTCCATCGATTCGCCAACCAAAGCGAAAGCGGCAAAGTGGATAACCGCTTCGATTTCATGTTCACGGAAGACTTGGATGAGCTTCTCGCGATCTTCTAGCTCCCCTTCGATGAGTTGAAAGCCATTGGCTGCTGCACGATGACCGCGTGAGAGGTTATCGTAAATCCAGATCTGGTGACCCGCTTGTTGAAGTAGACGGACGGTATGCGAACCTACGTAACCAGCACCGCCGATAACCAGAATCTTCATGGATTACTCCGTTGACATTTCAATGTCGATATAATCGTGACAGTCGTTATAGTCGTTATGTCGATCCAGTAGCTGACGCATTTCGAGGGCTAGCTGGATATTTTATCGTTCTTCCACGCCAGGTGGTGCGAACCTATTTTGAGAACCTTACGTCTCAACAACGCGCCTGGCAAGTCGCACTTGGCAGGGCGCCCATAAAACGTCACCGTAAAACGTCACCGTAAAAGGCCACAGTAACAGGTCAAGCTAAACAGTCGATTTACCAAATCAGAGCCAATAATGGGTATAAGCAAGTTACGCCAAATTCGACAATCGAAGGCTGCTCCTGAGGCACCTCAGCAGCAGAGCAGTCGCGAGTGGATTGAGCGGTTCGTGAATTACTTGAGGACTGAATGCCACTTGGCTGAGAATAGTGTGGTCGCCTATCGCCGTGATTTGGAGCGTTTTGCGATTTGGATCAAGGCCAAGCCGATTACTGGCTTAAGGATTGCCGACCTCACCGATTTTGTAGGTTGGCTGGGAAAACAATCGTTAGCTTCCGCATCTGTTTCTCGGCATGTGGTGTCGACACGTATGTTCTTCAAGTTCTTACAACTTGAAGGCGCCATCGTTGATAACCCTGCTGAGTTGTTGGCAACACAAAAGATTTGGCAGCGTGTTCCTCATGTTTTGACGGTTGGAGCTGTCGATAAGTTTTTAAGAGCCCCACAGTCGTATGATGCCCATTGGCTGAGAGATCGGGCGATTCTTGAGCTTCTTTATGCGACAGGTTGTCGTGTCTCTGAAGTGAGTCGAATGTTGGTCGCCAACGTTCGTTTTTCGGAAGGCTTTTGTTTGTGTGAAGGAAAGGGTAGCAAGCAGCGAATGGTTCCGTTAGGTAGACGGGCCCTTGAAGCGCTTGATCTCTACATGCGACAATCGCGGCCGGTGCTCAGCAAGGGACGCAATCTGCAAGAGGTCCCGTGGTTGATCTTATCGCGAACCGGCCGACCGTTAAGGCGTGAAGCAATTTGGGAGTTGGTTAAGCGTTATGCTTTACGGGCCGGCATAGATCCCGACATCAGTCCTCACACGTTACGGCATAGCTTCGCAACGCACTTGTTAGCTGGTGGAGCCGATTTGCGTCAGATTCAAGAGATGTTAGGGCATGCGTCGATCCAAACGACCCAGATCTACACGCAAGTAGAAAGTTCAAGGCTACAGCGGGTGCACAAGCAGTATCACCCGCGAGCATAAGTTTATTCGCCTTTTCGGGTCGGCGCGAATTTGATTTTCTCCACCAAACGAATCACATCATCTCCTTGACGTTGCCCCGTCACCGCCGTGATGGCTTGAATCACATGTTCATAACGAAGGTTGTAATCGAGGTCGATTTCCACTTCGGGTGAATCTTCTCCTTGGGGTCCATCGGTGCCACCGACATAGCCCAGGATATATTGATTGAGCGCCTTAAAGTCTTGTCCGAACGTGTTGTCGTTCAGGATGATCTCGGCGATGCGTCCATTGCCATCGGCACGCAATCGTAGATTCAAGGGAAGTGCCGTTTGGTCCTCAGGCACACCGCCTTCACCCGGTGCTGGCATGCGAACATTAAAGTCCCCTTCTTGCACGTTGATTTTAAACGTCATCACGAAGAAGATCAGGAGCAAAAAGACAACGTCAATCATCGACGTCATCTGTAATTCGGCTTTATCTTCGGTGTGGTTATGATTGCGAATCTTCATAGCGATTCGATCTCGTCTTTGTAAATTATCTAGGTTCTTCTTTGACGCGGAGTGCGAACTTTTCGAAGCCCATTTGTTGGCAGCGTTCGATAAGGTCTTGGACTCGTCCACCCGCAACATCACGATGGCCGCGGATTACGATGTTAGCATCAGCGGCTGTTTTCTTCTCGAGACGAAGTACTTCCAGTTCACGCCCCAATAAAGGACGTATCCCTTCCACCCCAGTTTCATCACCTCCGACGATCACAGTTCCTTCGGAGGTTAGATGCAACACGATAGGGAATTCCAACTTGTCTTCGGCGGGCTTAGCAAGTTCGCTATCAGGAAGTTGGACTCGATCGTTTTGTTCGCTTTGCGAAAAATTGATCAAAACCATGAAGAAGGCGATCAACTGGAAGACCATGTCGATCATCGGAGTTAGATCGGCTTCTGCTTTGGCTTGGTTGTGTGACTTAATTTTCATGTTGTGGCTTACTTCTTGGGTTCGAAGCGACCGATGATACGCTCGCTGGCAACGCCAACTTCAAGTACCAATCGTTGTTGCCTGTTGCGCAAAATGTTGAAAATCGCAATCGCAGGGATCGCGATAATAAGACCAACAAGAGTTGTAAACAAAGCGGTTGAAATACCAGCGGCCAATTCGGCTGGCTTAGGCGTCGAGTTATTGCTTGCGATAACTTCGAACGATGCGATCATCCCCTGAACCGTGCCCAATAGTCCCACCATTGGGCTGACATTACCGATCAACGCGATATAGCTAAGGCGATGATCGAGTTTCATAGTTTCTTCTTCGCCCACTTCCTGCATGCCTTCAATAGCCTTGGCATAACCGCGATCTAAGCGGCTAAAGCCAGCGGTGAGTACCTGTCCCAAAAACGACTCGTCGTTGGAAGCAAGTTCGGCCGCAGCCTGAACATTACCGCTGTCTAGGTTCTCTTCAACGGCCTGAATAAGATCGGGGGGGCAAACGTTATCACGTCGAGAGGTGAGCAAAGCCATCACGACTAGACCAAGAAACGTGAACGATAGACCCAAAAAGGCCAGCGAGTAGCTCAAGCCAAGTGATTCATAAGTCCACACCAAAACGTTTTTCTTGCTAGCTTGTTTGGCTGCACCATCCGCAGCATTGGGTGCGGGTGCGGGTGCAGGTGCAGGTGCGGGTGCGGCAGCTGCGTCGGCGGCCGGTGCATCGGCGGCAGCACCGTCAGCAGCAGCCCCTTCTTCCTGAGCTCTTAAGGCTGTCGCGCTGACAAAAGTTGTACCTACCAACAAAAGGGCAAAGCTTAACAAGAGCTTGACCGTGAAGTTGTTTGCCAAAGTGAGCATGAGGCTCTCCGAATCTGGGTGGATAAGCGAGTGTGGAAGTTGAGATTGTACGAATGTTGATTTGTGGCACCGAGTTAATTTCTCGGTGCGTTATCGATTACAGATTATTGTTTGCTGGCCCAAATCGAACCAGCATAGGTGGTGGTTAAACGGCTGCGAGCATCGGTAGCTCGTTGTGTTTCGTTCAAGGATGGCCACAACAAGCTAAGGTAATACAGTGCTTCGGCATGGTTTTCGGCGTCGCCCGAAAATAATAAGTCGGTATGCAAATAAGCCAATACGGCTTCGTTGTTTTTACTGAGCTTCTGATAGCAGGCTCCCTGCAGATTGTAGAGTTTGCCGAAAAGCTCGATATCGGTTGAGTCGCCTTTGGCGATCCATTCGTTGACTTTGGTCAAGGCGCCTTGGGCATCACCTTCGCCGAGTGTGCACTGGGCTAAAGCTACTTCGGATAGT
>JBILTA010000316.1:0-6594 GCA_044371785.1 Pirellulaceae bacterium
CGCAGTTTCCGGACGCTTCTATGTTTAACAACAAACAACCGGCCGTAGTACTATTGCCCTGCGTTAGCGGCGTTCATCGAACCAGCTGCTCGCAATACGCCTTCTTCCACGGTAAAGCGATAGACCATACCGCGTGGAATCGAGCGGGATTGCAACATGACGTGGTCTTTGCCGGCGTAGTCAGCAATGCCCTCTACTGCCAAGTCCAAAATTGGATTCGACTCGATCGATTGAGCATAACGCAAGAATTGACCTACCTGAACGACAAATTCGAAAGGAGTAACTTTGGTCTTACCCTTGGATTCATTAACGTCCAAAACCGACTTGAGCAACTCTTCACTGCCATCACCTACAGCGACGAAAAATGACTTCTTGCCAGTACCAATTACGATTGGAAGCTCAGTACCCAAGATTTGTTGGGACTTGCCCTGATCTGGAACAGGTACCGACAGCGTATGGAACGTAACACCCTTGTAGGTAGAAGCGTCGAACTTAATGTCAGGCACTTCTGGATTGCCCTTCACTTCTTCGAAGATACCTTTGAGATCGGTTGCAAGCTGCTCGCCATCAGCGATACGTCCACCAAGAACTGATCGCAATTTGTCGCCATCAAGAACAACGGCTGCACCACCGTCGAACACACCTTCTTGAACAGTCTTGGTTAGCAAACTAAACATCTTTTCGATGACTTCCTTAGCTACTTCTTTCGCTTTGCCTTCTGGGAGCTCTTCGTTGTCATCCACTTGAGAGAGGGCTTGAGACTTTGCGGTTTCCAAGCTGGTAACAGCTTGAGCAGCATCTTTTTCTGCGATCAGCGTACCGAATCGCAAAGTTGCAGCCGCGTTCTCTACCATGAGGCCTGGGAATTCGGTGGTCATTTCTTGCTGCTTGAGCAAGTCGGCCGCCATGTCTGTTCCTTCAAGGGCTTGAATTCCGAAGTCCATATAAGTCTTCTTGGCGGAGGAATCGATGTTCCAACCAACCACCACTTCGTCCATTTCGGCGAACGATTTTTCCATTTGTGCCAAAGTTTGCTCAGCAGCAGCTTCAGCTTGCTCTTGCTGTTCTTCCGTTTGGTTTTCAGCTTGTAACTCCATCGCCTGTTCAAGCGAGTTGCTTACCTGATCCATGAATATGGTCTTGAGTTCTTCAGGGATGTTCTTGACGATGAAGCGAGCCGATACTTCGTAGCTCTCTTCGCTAGCAGGAACAAGGGTTGTTGGATCAGCGGGCAAACCTTCCAGGACACCTTCATCCATTCCAACATACAACCACTTTTCGGTTTTCAATGCGAAAACCGTATTGGCACCCACTTCCATCGCGTACTTGCCATCACCCAAATCATCTGGCTCGCCAAAGGTTTGAAGCGCTTCCATCAACTGATCAAAATCTTGCAACGGCAAGTAAGCCACAAAAGCTGGGGTTTCACCTTGCATAGCAACTAGAACGCCCGCAGATCGTTCTCGATCAAGGCCTTGGCTATACTGATCCACCATGATGTTGACGAAACCACCGATTTGTGGCGAACCAACAGATCGCATCAAATAGATAATGTCTGGTTGAACCTTTTCGAGCTTCCCGATGGTCACAACCGCCATCGGCTTTTCAAAAATTGATTGGGCTCGCAATGCGCTTACGGCAGGGCTAACCAACATCAATAAGGACAGAAGCCCCAAACGGGGCGAAAACCAACGAGCCATCCGCTTCTCCTTCATTCGTTTTGATAAGTAGCACCGCAACCCCAACATGACCCATGTGAGATCTGCGGAGATCATTTCCTATAAGACACAACTCCAAACGACAACAATGTATGGAGTTCGATACTAAGCTGGCCAAACTACTTCCGCTCAATCTGCTGCAGTTCAAACGAATAAAGTTCGAGCGACTGCAGATCAATCCTTTGGTTTTGATGGCAACGTTCGGGAGGTTCCGCAACCTTCCATCTTCAGGGAAACTCTAATTTCGACCAGATGCTGCGTGATACCCTTGGCCGTGTGGAATAGTTTCACGAGTCAAAGCGTTCTAAACCGACGAATTCTGCAAAAGGCTACGCCCGTTCTGATTGCCGATTAGCGTTCACGGAAAACGATACGGCCTTTGGTCAAATCGTATGGAGATAGTTCAACTCGAACCTTGTCCCCTGGAACAATCTTGATGAAATTCTTTCGCATTCGCCCCGCGACGTGCGCCAGAACCTCTGTTCCAGTATCCAATTGCACACGGAAACGCGTGTTTGCTAATGCTTGCGTAACCGTCCCTTCTACTTCAAATGCTTCTTCGTTCTTGGACATAAATACCTAACTCAAATAACCAGCAGCAACCGTCAATCCGCAGAAAACAGGAACTCATCGACAGGATTCATCCCTTTTGCCCTTCCGCTTTGACTCCTTGTGAATCAAGTTATACGGGGAAGATAGTCGTTTCGTCTACCAGTTATTGAGAGTTTCATAACTCATTCCCGCTTCCAGGCGGTTTTCTGCTCCTTTTACGGACCTTCCTTGTGTCGCAATTCGCTTTTGTCGCCTGCCAAGTCGGTGCAGAACGCACCATCTTCCAACAACTCACACCTCCCCATGGCCACTGGAAGAAGGCCTTCTCCCGCCCTGGCTTCATCACCCTAAAACTCGATGATAGCGACCTAGACTCCCCAAATCCCTCACTTGAAGCTTTGCCAGCGCTTCCTGTCTCGCCCTTCGTCCGTACAACAGGCTGGGCTTTGGGACATGTTTCCGGCAACTCCACTGACGAACTCGCCGATGCCGCTTGCCAAAAATTGGATTCACCACAATGGGATGCGATTCATTTCTGGCATCGCGATCCAACTGTCCCTGGATGGAATGGATACGAACCAGGACCAGCCGATGTTGACCAAGAAGCCATTTCGGCCATCCGCAAGTCTTGGCAAAAGATGTTCCCTCTAAACGCCATGCCACCACTGAACGTTGTGGCGACCGGTGGCGAAAAAATTCTGGATATCATTGCCGTCGAACCGAATCAGTGGTGGATCGGCTACCACACCGCACACGAGCGACCCAGCTGCTGGCCTGGAGGAGTTCTCCCCATCCATCGCCCAGCGAACATGATTAGCCGAGCCTACCTCAAAATGACTGAAGCGATCGCTTGGTCACGATTCGATTGGCAACCTGGCGATCATGTCGTCGAAATCGGAAGCTCGCCCGGTGGTTCGTGCCAACGCCTACTCGAAATCGGCCTCAATGTAACCGGCATCGATCCCGCCGAAATGCACGAGTCCCTCATGGTGCACCCAAACTTCACCCACTGGCGCGGTAAGGCAGCTCAACTGAAACGAAAGATGTTCCGCAAATTTCGGTGGCTCACCGCCGATGCAAACGTTGCCTCCAGTTACACACTCGATGCAGTTGAAGCCGTTGTAACCTACCCCGGTGTAAACGTTGAGGGTATGTTGTTGACCCTCAAAATGTCGGAGTGGTCTCAGGCATCTGACCTCTCCCTTCACATCGCCCGCATCAAGTCGTGGGGCTTTCCGCTGGTTTCGGTTCGGCAGCTTGCTTATAACCGTCGAGAGGTATGTGTGGCGGCTTCGCGCCTGAAGTCGTCGACGAAACAACGTTCTGCGAAGAAGCGAGCTGCACAGAAACGGCGTTCAAAGCGGCTTGGGCAGATGAATCCAAATCCCCGCCAACCGGCAGCCGCTCCAGAGACACGCCCAACATCAAAGAGTTGATCCCTGATCCAATCCCCAGCAAAGCAACCTGCTCACCCTTTGACACAAACCCAGAGCGTCCGGCCATTGCTAATGTTAAGGGCAACGCCACAGAACCTGTGTTGCCTAACCAAGGAAAAGTGGCGTAATCTGTCTCGGTCTTGAGCCCTAAAGTCTGAAGCATCAACTTGCGATGAGCCGATCCTACTTGATGACAAACCGTGCGGTCGATTTTACTGGTGTGTATATTTTGTTCGCTTAAGAAACGTGAAAAAGCGGCCTGGCCAGTCGCTACCCCCGCAACTAACAACTGCTCCGAATCCGTCTCCATCAAAGGCGTCATTCCCGCTCCAGCTTGATCTTCATCGCTATGACAAAGATCATGATGCTCGGTATGCGCTTGAGCCACGGCTGTATGCATCCGCGATCCGCTGCGACTAATCGATTCATGCGCCATCACAATGGCACAACTTCCAGAACCAATCGTCAATGAAGCAAATGATGGCTTGATGTTATGACGCGTAAGGTCGTCACGAGTTGTCAACATCTTCAACGTCGCTTCCAATAAATTGCGACTACTCTCAGTTCCCACCACCATGCCAGCTTTGATAATACCGGCCTGAATACTGGTCGCGATTTGAATCATGCCGTTGAGCAATCCAAGGCAAGCATTCGAAACGTCATAGACCAAACATGATGCTGGCAGTTTGAGTAAATGATGAACGCGAGACGCGGTAGCCGGCTCGAGAAAATCGCGACACACACTAGCATGGATCAACAAACCAATGTCGGCTCGATCAATGCCAGCCGCTTCGATCGCTTTCTCGCCACTGATCACACTTGCATCGCTGACACGAAAACCACGCGGCCACAAACGACGCTGCGAAACACCGCTCATCCACTCCAGACGTCCAGGCGGAAACCCCAAGCGGTCATAGACGGATGCCAGTGTCTCTTCAATCTGCTGCGATGTGATGACCTCTTCGGGTAACGCGAACCCAATTGATTCCAAACAAACGTTATCAAATCGCATTTTTTCCCAATCCAGAACGTTCTTCGTCTATAGCCTGCACAAGCCGCCGATTCGCTGATGGCTTGAGTGTAAGCCCAGCCCTGCACAAATCCAACCCGATTTCCGAAACAGTTGCTCAAGACGACAAGACAGTGTTCACCTGAACACACAAGAAACATTAAACTGTCACGAACCAATCAACCGTCAACCAGAAAAACCTGCATCGACCGGCAACCATGGGCACCGATCACCAAAGACTGCTCAATGTCTGCTGTTTTCGACGGGCCAGACACAAACAACCCAAATCGGGGCTCATCAAACTTCAATCGCTGATACCCTTCATGCATGTTATGCAACAACATGCTCTTGGGAACTACCAATACCAAATGCTGAGTGATAAAGAAAATGACTCGGTGCTTCAGATCCTTATCGGTTACCCAAATCGCGCCGTTTTCAGCGATCGCAAACTCACCTGGATAAATAACAAAGTCTAGATCCTCAAGATCCTGTGGCTTGGCAACCGAATTCAAGTCGAAATGACTTTTGATTCCAGGCACTTGCGAATAGATACGTTTCGCCCTCTGGTATTGCTGGTAACTCTCCAGTTGGGCCACCACGTCCGCAATACCTTGAACCACAAAACAGCTCCCTCCCACGGCCGCAATCAAACTCGAAAATTGAGCTATCGGATCGGCATACCGAATCCACTCCCCTTCGATCACTTCAGGTAGTGCGGGCGTCTCGATCGGCACCTGTTTTCGCAGTATGTTCAGGATTTCTTCTTTTGCGGTCGCCATCACATGCTCGCTTCGTAGGCTCAGTTAGCTTGGACGCAAAGTTGCGTCGCGGGTCTCGAGTATTACTTCAATTAAGACTTTTTCCGCGTTCGATATTGATCACGGAAACTCTGGCTAGGAGCGGGCGGCAAATCGCGTTGCTTGCCCCATGCATTGAGACCATTGTAAATCATCCAACGCGGCATCCAGCGCAAACTCACGCGTGCAATCTTTCCACCCAATGCGTACAACCAGGGTCGTTGAAAAACCGCAGCGGCCATAGCCATTGAAACACGTTTGGTCCATGGGACAATTTTCTTGAGCGCCAGTTCTTTACGCCAAGTCAGCAATTGATGATGAATGTCGATCTTGACAGGACAAACATCGGTGCAGGAACCGCATAACGTGCAAGCGAACGGTAGATCACCATGACTTTTGGGATCACGGTTCGGAGCTAAAATGGAACCGATCGGCCCTGGCACGGTCGTGCTGTAGCTATGCCCACCACTGCGACGATAAACGGGGCACGTATTCATGCACGCACCGCACCGAATGCAATTGAGAGACCGATGAAAATCTTCGCTGGCACGAATCTTCGAACGACCATTATCGACCAACACGATGTGCAACTTGCAGCCTGGCTTCGGACCATGAAAATGCGATGTGTAGGCCGTTATCGGTTGCCCCGTTGCACTTCTTCCCAACAACCGCGTAAAGACAGCCAAGTCCCTCGCCCTCGGAATCAACTTTTCAATTCCCATACAGGCGATATGCAACTCGGGTAACGAAACACCTAAGTCCGCATTCCCTTCATTGGTGCAAACGACCAAGCCGCCGGTTTCCGCTATCGCAAAGTTGACGCCCGTAATTCCAGCATCTGCATTGACGAACTTATGCCGCAAATGCGTACGAGCTTCACCAGCAAGATAGTTTGGATCATTGTTGCCATCTTCAGTTCCGAGCTTGTCATGAAAAAGCTCGCTAATCTCTTGTTTTTTGATGTGAATCGCGGGCATCACGATATGGCTGGGGGGCTCGTTGCGCAACTGGACGATCCATTCACCCAAGTCGGTGTCGACGACCTGAATTCCATTGCGTTCCAAGTATGGGTTCAGATGACA
>JBILTA010000317.1:0-6589 GCA_044371785.1 Pirellulaceae bacterium
CTTGGCTGATCATAGATTAGAGTTTTCTCAATGGCTTGATCAAAGATTATTGAGTCAATTGACAGACGGCTCTCCTTGGCGTAGCACGGAGACGGACGTTTTTTATCGGTTATTGCAGCGTGCCGTTGAGTGGGATCGCGGTGAAGCAAACCAAATGTCGGTCATCTCCTATCCAGCGTTAAAGGAGTCGATCACTCTTTCTCGTGGTAAGGAATGGGTTCGCTTTCGCGGTTGGATAGAACAGGCCAAATTCATTCAGTCCAAAGAGAAAAAGTTCGGTATCCAATCGTATTGGACACTATGGCTACGGCCTAGCGATCAGACCGCACGACCTGTTGTGGCTTATTTGACTCGATTGCCGCCTAGTTTAGAAGGGAAGCCAGTCAGTGACTTGAAGGGCGAGATTGAGGTCTTTGGCTTGCCCGCCAAGTTGATGGCTTATAACGCGGTGGGTGGAGTGGAGGTAGCGCCAACGCTGTGCGGTGTTGCCAGTGACTACTTTGTCAAAGCGGCTGCTGTCGTTGATTCAGCAAAGGCAGTCAAAGGATCGAATTACGATTGGTTGTGGCCTGTCCTACTGGCAGGACTTTTCTCGGCCGTTTGGGTCGCTTGGATTTGGCGCAGCAGCCAAACCGTTACTGTTGAAGATGCATCGACGTCGCAGGCAGGTACGAAAAAACTGAAGTTTGTGATGGGAGGTAACAAGGGGACGGATGGCAACAAAAGCAATGCCAGCATTCTTTTGCTCGCGTTTAGTTTAAGTTGTTCCACTGTCGCCACAACCTCAGCGCACTTTGAAACCAATGACGCGCAAGAGAAGACTGCCGTAGATCCAGCCGAAGAGGAAGTGAAGAAAGCCGCGCAACTCTTAGCGACACGCTTGACGGATGAGACGCTTTTTGAGATCCGGCATTATGCTGCGAACGAACCCAATGGACTGAATCTCTTTCCTAATTCGCTAGGACGTTTGTTGTACACGGTGGGGCAGATCGGCGATGAGCGTTTGAAGCTACTGGTAAACAATAACGCGCACAACTCGACCTGGAAGGTTGAGTCATGGCAAGGTTGGGTTGTTGGCTGTGATGTGGTGTCTCTCGCTGAGCAACAAGCGGAATGGATGGGGCAAAAGGAGGTGTATCGGTTGCAAGTGGAACTGACGAAAGGTCCGGATCGTTCTGTGGGACCAGAGACGCCAGTCAAATCAAATCTTTTCGTAACGCAAGCACCATCTCAATGGTTACAGCAAAGCGATTTGCATCAGCCGTTTCAAGCAACGGTCATCGATCTATCGGATCATGATTTGAGTCAATTAAGGAGTGAAGTTAAAGAAGATTCGGCGAGAGGAGAAACGGATGCTTTGTTTGGTCGAATTGGTGTTGCAGCGTCGCTCCACTGGGCATTGAATGGCTCTGGAGATTTAGCACTTATGCGACCCGCTATTCCATCCGCTTGGCAACGTCTGGCGCTATTGGGGGCAGATCTTACCTGGATTGATTTGGCAAGGACACGTCAGAAACTTGACTTAACAGTAGCCGATCGAAATAGCTTTTATCAACTCTTGAAAATTGGCTCGAAAGTAGATTCAACAGAACTGAATAAGCAATTTGGCCCAGTTGACTGGACTGCCATCAATGGGCCAGAACTTTTAGCGCGTGAGCAGAATCAATGGGTTGGTCGAACGATCTCGGCGAAAGGGCGAATTTCGAGAATTTCTCGAGTGCCCATTGAAAACAAAACTAGCCGCGAATTGGCTGAGTCGGATTTCTATTATCAGATGGATGGCTTCATACGTATTGAAGGGAAACGCATTGTCATTCCTCCACCGCAAGCCGCGAGGGAAGAAGGAACTAACGTCGGACGTACTGAAGATCTCGTTTACGAAAATGAATTTCCAATGACGGTTGTGGCCCTCAAGCTGCCTGACTTTTTGAAAGAAGGCGAATTCGATGAAGGAGGTGTGCAACATCAAAGCTGGAACTCACAAAAATGGGTTGATGTACAAGGTGTATTTTTTCGCAACTGGTCCTATCGCTCTGAATATGTAAGTCGCGGTAACAGCCAAGAGCGACAAATGGCACCTTTGATTGTGGCGACTACGATTAAGACAACGATGATGACATCGGAAGCCACAACTTCGCCAGGCAATTGGGTCAATTGGTTAGCCATGTTCTTGATCTTTGGTTTGCTCGCTCTAATTTGGGGTTACGTGGTTGCGGATTCAAAGGCGAAACGGACAAATCGTTACAAAAAAAATGCTAAGCCATAAGATGGTTAAGTTGCTGAAAACACTCTAGTTGTTGCAATGCAAGCATTACAAGAAAATAATTCATTGCTGGACTTGGCATTGACTTTCAATGGCGACGTCTTTACAAACCTGAACATCGAAGTGCTGGCCATCCGGCTGGTTCAATTTGTGCTTATGGTCCGCAATGACTTACATCGCCAATGAATCGACTCACCGGCCTCACCGGCTTTGACTTAAAAAAGTTTTCTTCTTCGAAACCAAACACCGAAGCAGTTGATCTGCCGAGTGTTGTGCCCAACGATCTGTCTGGTGCATTGTTAAGCGGCGATGCTTTCGAGGCGATATTCGGATCGGGGAATCAACCCGAGAAGAGTACGAGCCTCAAGACATTGGCTGTGGTGAAAGATTCATCCCCACTTTTCTTTTCGCCACTCCATTATGAATCTCGGTATGAGTATCCGTTAATTGTTTGGTTACATGGTTGTGGGAGTTCCGAGCGAGAGCTTGAAGAACTGATGCCCTATATCAGTATTCGCAACTATGTGGCAGTCGCTCCACGTGGCACCAAAGCGGTTGATCCCAATGGTCACCGTTATACTTGGGCTCAAACACCAGCTTCTATTTCTTTAGCGGAAGAGTTAGTGTTTGACGCGATCGAAAAAGCGAGCGGCCGATATTCCATTGCGAATCGAAAGATATTCTTGGCTGGACGTGGCGCTGGAGGTACGATGGCTTGGCGCTTGGCCCTTCGCAATCCAAAGCAGTTTGCCGGTTGCGTTTCGCTAGGGGGAGAATTTCCTAAATCGCATCGTCCTCTTGGTACCATCAAAGACTTGCGCCATCTCCGTGCCTTGTGGATGGTGGGCGAACAGTCCCAAATTTGCGGCGTTGATACGGTGGTTGAAAGTCTGCCGTTGTTTCATGCGGCCAAGCTGCGTGTGGCGATTCGCCAATACAACTGTGGCGATGAGCTTTATGCCGATATGTTCAGCGATATGAATCGTTGGTTGATGGAAATTGTGACCAACCAAGTTTCGACTCCTGTCGAAGATTCGTGTGTTTGGGGTGGTCTATCTGGCTTGAACTAGTTGGAGCGGGCAGTTTTCGGCCGCTCCTACATTCGTTACATCCGTTACAGAGTACGCTGTGATAGGGTGTGACCTTCTATTTGCCGAGAGTTCGACTCATGCGGCATGAATTGCAACATACATTTTTTCGTGGAGCGCGCAGGTAGTCGCTCGCCAGAAAAAATAGGATCAGTTGCGATATGGGCCACGGCATCTCAACAGTGGACAGCGATCATCGACTTAAGCGTCAGCGCCGAGTGCTGCGGCAAGGTCGTGTGATAATGTTGCTGATCCTTGGTGGGACAGCCGTCGGATTGATGACAACTTTGGGCGTTGTTTTTCTTCTGATGAGCAACCGTCCTTTGCCACCAGCGGAACAACTGGAAGTAAGTTGTCGCATGATTGATGAAGGGCGCTGGGATATTCCCATGGCGGTTGGTGAAGATCTCTCATTAGGTAGTGAAGAGGAATCACTTGACTATCAATCACGACTGGCTTTTGTGCAGGGAGCTGCTCGAGTTCTGCAAATCAATGAGAACCGCGAGTATCCCGACGCACAGAATCTATTGACCAAAGCGAGTGAGAAGCTTGCCTTTTCGGATAAAGTTGGTTTTCCATTAGGGTATCGAGAGATCGGTTCCTATCTTCTGGCTTGGTCTTATTTTCATTCTCGCCAGTGGAATGCGGCGATGCCCGCATTAGAGAAGGCAATGGCGATTTGTCCTGACCGCCGTCAGGAGTTGATGGAAATGATGATTCAGGTTCACTTGAATCGAACCACTCCGGAATTTGACAAGGCGCATAAGACACTTGAAGAGTGGTTGGCCCAGCCTTCTCTCTCGCAAGAGGCAAAGCGTTATGTTGAGTTATTGAAAGCAGAGGTTTTCTTTCGCGAGGGGCGATATGATGAGGCCAAAGCCATTGTGAGTACAATCCCAAAGACCTCTTCCCATTACCATGCAGCTCAGTTGCTTAATGGCCGCATTCTGCTCAACCTTGGAAATGCAAAACTTGATGGCGAGGGGCTCCAGGTAGGCACAAACGTGCAATTGGAAGAGGCACTTGAGGTATTGCGTACGTTGTTGCTTACTGCTGACGTTCCCGCGAACGTAAAGAGACAAGCGAGTTACTTTTCTGGTCGAGCGATGCGGCGGACGGGAAGGCTCAGGGAAGCTTTGAGCACTTTTACAGCGATTCGCCAACGCAGTCCCAAATCTCCGGAGGCAATCGCGTCAGGCATTGAGGAAGCCGAAATTCTGCTGTCATCCAATAATTCGGAGGGTGCGATTAAGACGCTCGAAAACGTAGCCCGAGATTGCACTTTGTCGGGCGAGTTCGAACAGCAATATATTACCCGCCAAGTTTATCAAGCTCGCCTTTTCGCAATGACCGATTTACTCCGCAAGCAGAAAGACTTTGAAAGCTTGGTACGTATGGCTGCGGCTATGGAAAAGTTGATATCCCCATCGGATGCCAAACGGATGCAGGCCGAAGCGTATCGTGATTGGGCCTTGGATCTGCAAGCGAGACTGGATCGCCCGGTTGGCTTACTAAAGCCGTTAGAGAAGATGCCAAAAGATGCTTGGAAAACAGCCGGTGAAAAGTATGCCGAGCTGGCTCAATTAGAACTCATTCAAGCTGATTATCCCGATATTGCCTGGGAAACCGCAGGCTGCTTTAAGCACGCAGAAATGCTCAATGAATCCAACGAATGGTTGGGACGTTTCCTGCGTTCTGCTCGACGCGAATTGCAGCCCACCGGTCTATTTCAGTTGGCCGGTAACCATTTTGATTTGGGAGAACTCGATAAGGCGATTTATCCAGTCGAAGCGTTGCTACGGGACTTTCCCGAGCATCCTCTGTCGTACCCGGGACGGCTTCTGGCGGCTCGTATTTACGGTGAACGCGATGAATTGGAAAAGTCGTCCGAGTTGCTAACGCAGAATCTGTACGATGGTGAACTGAGTCCAGAAAGTGACGTGTGGCGGGAGAGTTTGCTGGAACTTGGTAAGTTGCTCTATCGCGAAGCAGATATCACGCATCTTAAAGCCACGTCACAAGGGAGTGACTGGACCGATCAGAATGATCCTCGAGTCAAGATCCTCAAAGAGAGTTTCGAACGAATGATGGATTCTGCCGATCGCTTACGTGAATCGGTGCGGCGTTATCGCGATGACACTAGAAGTTTGCAAAGTCAATATCTGGCTGGTCGTGCTCTGATGCAGGCGGCTAAGTGGCCTGAAACGATGGTGGATTCAGGTTTGGTAACACTCGAATCTCAACGACGGCAATTGTCTCAACAAGGACGTGACTTATTGCAAAGTGCTTTGGATGAGTTCCAAGACTTGAGATTTCGTTTGAATGCAATGCAGGAGCGAGAAAGTCTTTCCGTTTTGCACATGGGTTTACTGCGAAGTGCATTCTTTGGCGAAGCGGATTGTTTATTCATGTTGGAGCGGTTTGATGAAGCTTTAACCGCATATCGCAGTGCGGCAAGTCGATTTTTAAATCGTCCTGAGGCATTAGAAGCGCTTACGCAAGTAGCTCGTTGTCAATACAAATTGAATCGCGCCGACGAAGCGAAACGTACTCTTGCACAAGCCGAACAAGTGTTGCAACGCATCCCCGCCGAGCATGATGAAGAGTTTTCACGCCGCACTCGGTACGACCGCGCGCAATGGAAGGCCGCACTTGCGTGGTTGAAGGCTTGGTAGGATTGCTTGCTTTCCACTAAGCTTAGGTGGCGACGTGAGGACTGTGGGGTAGATCTTTCGTGCGCCCAGGATCCGGCGAATTGCTAGCAAAAAAAACGCTTTCGAATTTCGGCGAAAATCGGAGGAAAAAGCAGATTTTGCTCAAGTTTTTGGTGTCGCCAGCGGTGGCGGATTTCGCTACAAGTCGAAGGCTCGAAAAATCGGGCCGCCCACAAGCGATTTTTGGCAAGAATCGGTTGACGCGGGATTGGATTTTTCAAAGCGACGCTTCAGATCACTCAGAACATGGATGTTCCGAACATGATTTCCAATGACAGCCAGACCACCGATCAACTCTTGTATTGTATGCAGAGCAAATTGGAACTCATCCAACGTTTATACGAATTAACGTGTCAGCAGATGGAGTGTTTGGAAACGACAGAAGTCGAGCGGCTTTTATCGGTTCTGGGGCAGAAGCAATGTGTCTTTGATCAGCTTCAGGAATTGCGTCAATCGTTGGAGCCCATGTTGTCGGTCGATCCTGATCAACGGAGTTGGTCTAGTGAAGGACGTCGACAAGAATG
>JBILTA010000024.1:0-19504 GCA_044371785.1 Pirellulaceae bacterium
TGACGGGGTTCGGTTACGACCCAGGTCACAGCATCGTAAAGGCCCGCCAAGCTGGATTGCATTCCAAAGCGATCTTATACAAGCCGTTCCGTCTCGATCAATTGATCTCTGTGGTTGAGACTATTATCGATAACCATCAGCCTCAGCACGCCTAAGATAACGGCAAACGCAGGATGGATGGTTTAGTTAGAATTCTCGTATTGTGTGTCGTCCTGCTGGGCCATTTCGGCTGGTGGGTGTTCGCTTACAACCGCATCAATGCCACCGGCCTGCCACGTTCCATAGTGAAGTTCTTTGAGCGTGGCGTTTTCTTGCCCACAACTTTACTGTTACCGCTGTTTCTGGGATGGCTCTATTTTCCTGTTCTATCGGAATGGCTCCGCGAGGGGCAAGCACTTCCCAGCTCAGCATTTCTCCTAAAGGTCTATGCTTTATTCTGTTTAGCTGTGGTTGGAGGGATCGGCCCTTACTGGCTTTATTCCCGCTTCTATCTGATACCGCCGAAACAACTGCTAAAGTCGCAGTTTGTGAGCCAAATCGATTTGCGAAGCCAACGTGTATCGTTATGTCAGAAGAAACTCACGCGACAGCTCGCCAAACTTCCAGGTAACTGCATCCTTGAAATTCATTCCGGGCGTAAATCACTATGTGTACCCAATTGGCCTGACTGCTTGAATGGTTTTCGGATCGGCCATATCTCCGATCTTCATTTCACAGGACAATTGTCGCGTGATTTTTACCGACATGCGTTTGAAGAGCTGATTCGGCTTCGACCTGACATGATCGTCATCACCGGTGATATCATCGACAAGGCTAAGTGTCTTCCTTGGATCGAGGAACTATTGAGTGATTTGCGAGCTCCGCACGGCTGTTACTTTGTATTGGGAAATCACGACAAGCGAATCTTCGATCCTGAGGTTGTGCGGCAAGCTATGGCACGGAGTGGTTGGGTGGATTTAGGGAGCCAAGTCATTGAAGCCGATATTCATGGGCAGCGCATTATGTTGGCCGGTCACGAACGCCCTTGGTTCGGGCAAGAGCCGCAGTTTGACGCAAATAGCATGCGTGTATTTCGATTAGCGTTAGCTCATTCGCCTGATGCAATCGATTGGGCTCAGCAACAGCAGGTGGACTTGTTGTTGGCAGGACATACACACGGTGGGCAGATTCGCTTTCCGATAATTGGTCCGATCGTCGCACCGAGTTGGTATGGTTCGCAATTCGCTTCGGGCGTTTTCTACCGGCAACCGACATTGATGCATGTCAGTCGCGGTTTGGCTGGCGTTCATCCTCTGAGATATCGCTGCCAACCCGAAATTGCATTGTTGGAGCTCTATTCGACGAATAACACTGAGTAGGACCACGAGTATATAAACAAAAAAACTCGCACGACCAGCAAAGGTGTGCGAGTTTCGCGAATGATCTTCGGTTCTGTGGATACTGAACCGATAGGCAGAAACCATCAACTCGAGTGATGATGGCTTACTTATTGTTGGCGGTAACGCCTGGCCAATCATCTGTTCGGAATGGAGTTAAGGGGAGTCCTGCCTGGTCAAACATATTGCAGACCGGATTGTCGGCCCAGCCATAGCGAACAGCTGCTGGATCAGCGACTTCATCGGACCAAACTTCAATGCTGCCATCTTGAAGAATTTTGGTCTTGGCCCAGACGAATTTCTTGTCCGCACCTGCGACAGCAAATCCAACCGGTTCGCTCACATCGAAGGGGCGCCAGCCGCCATTAACGAAATCGAAGGAGATAACCATTTTGTTTCCATTCTTGTCAGCTTTCTTGAATTCAGGGCTGCGGTAAGCGACATTAATTCCATAGTCTTTTGCCAAGGCCCAGCGAGCTAAGCGGCGTCCAACATCCACTTTATTCTTGGGGTGAATGTCTTTGCCTTCGCCAATATCAATGATGACGGCCTGTCCGGTGTTTGGCAGTTTGGTCATCGTCATGGTTTGCGCTTCGCGTAATTCGGCCCAATCGCTTTCGTCAGGGTTTGGTTTCTCTGCCTTGAAGTCGGCCAATTGGACCCAGTAAAAGGGAAAATCGCCTTCTTGCCATTCTTCGCGCCAGCTCTTAATCATAAGCGGAAAGAGTTCGCGATATTGATAGGCACGACTTGCGTTGGATTCGCCTTGATACCAAATGGCACCTCGAATCCCGTAACCCAAGTGTGATTTGAGGACTCCGTTGTAGATGTTACCGGGACG
This sequence comes from Pirellulaceae bacterium, assembly GCA_044371785.1. Lineage (GTDB taxonomy): Bacteria > Planctomycetota > Planctomycetia > Pirellulales > Pirellulaceae > JAFLCP01. The sequence goes on from JBILTA010000024.1 coordinate 2,218, forward strand.
ATGGTTGCCATTGACTTGACCACGCAACGCATTGAGCTGTTTCTTTTCCTCTTCGGATAAGTCAGACTTTTTGGAGAGTTCTTCGAAGCTGGCTTCGGTTTTTTGCCAACGTTCGAGCATGGGGGCGTATTGAGGGTCGGCGGCTAAAATGTCGCGTCGAACCCAAGCTTCCGCCGCAGATCCACCCCAGGCATTGTTGATAAGACCAACTGGCACGCCGAGTGTTTCTTGAAGTTGACGACCAAAGAAGTATCCGACGGCAGAGTAGCCCCCAACGGATTCGGGTGAGCAAACTGTCCAACGTCGATCATCGTGGGACCAAACCGGTTCTTGACGGCCCACTTGTGGAAAGTTGATCATCCGAATTTGTGTGTTTTTGGCAGCAAGTTTTTCTAGGTCGGCATCATTCGATGCATTCACCGACCACTGCATATTGGATTGTCCGGAACAAATCCACACTTCGCCTACCAATACATCCGAAATGGTGACCGTATTGTTCCCCGTGATTTTCAGTTCATAGGGACCACCCGCATCAAGCGGATTTAGTTTCACTTCCCATTTGCCACTAGGGTCTGCGGCAGTTTCAATCTTTTGTTCACCGATAGTCACCGTGATTTTCTCGCCTGCATCGGCTGTTCCCCAGACGCGATTGGCTTGCTCGCGTTGGAGGACCATGTGGTCGCTGAAAATGTTGGGGACTTTGACATCTGCCTGGGCGACAGAAGGGTTCAGTGTAGCAGAAGCGTTAAACGCTCCTAGCAACAATACACAACTTGCCAACCAGCGTTGGCATTGCCAGATTTTTCTCATGCTGTTTTCTTTCGGAGATTAGGAGGAAGGGGGAAAAGCGGCTGTAAGCCAGGAGTGTTTGATTCGTTGCCGGGAGATTTTAGACCGAAAAATCTCACGAGCCAACCAACCCAAGGCAATTGGGCGACGAATCTGGAACATCATGTTAGAATATGCAGCCGCAGAGTACACTGCACTCGCCTCACTTTCCTCCCGAATTTTCTCACCATAGGTATTTCAGTGATGCTTAGAGTTATTCTTTTTTGCGCCTTCACTTTGGCTTCAACTTGGATCTTTGCCTGGCAGTCCGGTGGTGCCGTTGAAAATGACAGCGTACGTAAGGTTGCGGTCAGCCGCGACACTTGGCTGTCAAGTGTCGATAAGGAGCGGCTAGGTTCTAACGGGGGCGCGTCGCGTCTAAAACTGAAATCGTATCAAGAAATGTCTATTGTGGACTTCGACAGTACGGCTCTCAAAGGGCGGGTAATCGAGAAGGCCTATCTCCATTTAAATGCAGTGGACAAGAAGCCCTTGTTACGGTTATCGACTAGCAGCATATCGGCTGAATGGTATGAAGGTGATGCGACGGGATATGGGCAAGAGAGCGGTGCCTCAACCTTTCAATTTCGGAAATTCCCCACAGAGCCATGGGCGTATCCGGGAAGCGATTTGACCTCAGTGATTTTGGGTAGCGGGAATTCTTGGTGGGGTTCTTACGAGCCGACTCAAATCGATGACAAAGGTTGGCAAAAGGTGGAAGTGTCACGAGACGTGATTGCCGCCCGAATTGTTGGCCTAAGTCAGGGCGTTTTAATCTTTGATGATGTTGGTTCAGAATGGAAACGCACTGGAGATAAATTCGAAGTCTTTTCTTTTCCGAATCGGTACATCTACAGCCGACAGCAAAACGCAAGTGTTGCCCCTTATTTTACATTCGAATTAGGTGCCGAAGATCGCTTGGCTCCTGCGGCGGCAACTGAATTAACGTTCGATAACGCGAAGTTGCCTGCGGGAGAATCGATCGTGCGTTGGAGAACTCCAGCTGATCAAGGACCAGCGGGTACTCTCGGTTTTGAAGTAACCATCGATGGAAAAAGAGTTCCCTTGTATCTAGTGCCACAGGCTGGCGAATCCGGTCAATTAGTCGAAATGCGAGTGCGCGATTTAAGCTTAGATCCGACCAAAGAGCATAAGATGACGGTGGTTGCCATCGATCGGGCTGGCAATGTTGGTCCAGCGGCCCAATTAAAATTTGAAGTATCCAGTCAAACGATATGGAAACCCGAATCAAGTTTCGCTGCTAGCCGCAAAGAGCATAATGTCCCCAGCAGTACAAATGTAAGTGGAGCTTGGTCTCGCATCGGCAATACAGAGTTCGCGGTAATTGATGAACTTGATAAGCTCAATCTTCTCAATGGAACGTTGATTCCATCGCGACCTGATGGCTATTGGGTTGACAATCATCTGTGGTCAGCAGCGAGGAATGAGCTCAGATTGTCGGGGGCAAAAAAAGAGTGGTTGGCGTTTCAGTTCGTGTTGCGTGGTGCTGAAACGAGAGGATTATCGGCGAAATTTGCATTTGAGAATTCGAAGCTTGAGATTCCTATTCAAGTCGGGCGCTACGCGCCGATTGCTCAAGGTGACGGCTTATTCGGAGATCCCATTGTGCCCTTGGCTCGCTGGGGTAATGGAAAAGCCTTCGGAAATGATAAGGCCCAATATGGCTGTTTTCACTTGGAGTTTCATCTTCCGGGCTCGATGCCACCTGGCGTTCATAAAGGCAAATTGACGATCGTTCTTGAGGGCCAGAAGGAGGCCGCATTGGAAGTCAAAACGGAGCTAACCGTTTGGGATATGGAAATCCCAGATAGTTTGAGTTTTCTTCCGGAGATGAATTGTTACGGTTTGCCGCAAAATGAAATCGACTACTATCGGCTAGCCCATCGTCATCGCACGGTGCTGAATCGTTTGCCCTATTATCACAACGGTCGAGTAGCGGATGGTTGTGCGCCGGCCTTAAGCGGGGACAAGATGGACTGGACGCAATGGGATAAGCGATTTAGTCCTTTGCTCACGGGCGAAGCTTTTGCAGACCTTGAGCGAAATGGAGAGCCAGTCGAGTGTTTCTACTTGCCGTTGTTTGAGAATTGGCCCATACCGATCGAGCCCAACTACAAGGAGAGTTACTGGGCGGACGAAGCGTTAAGTGAAGCCTATCGCACACAGTTCGAGCAAGTATCAAAAGGGATTGCTCAACATGTGAAAGAGAACAAGTGGGACAAGACGATATTTCACTTTTATCTGAATGGAAAGAACAATTTCAAGGAGCGTGGTTGGTCCCGAAGTACGAGTCCATGGATTCTAGATGAGCCATCGCATTTTCAAGATTTTGATGCGTTGCGTTGGTTTGGTGAGGCGTTTCAAAATGGTACGAAGGAGGTTGGGGCAAAGAATGTTCTGTTTCGAACGGACGTTTCTAGGCCAGAATGGCAACGTGGCGTGCTCGATGGATTAGTGGGGTATGCGGTGGTTAGTTCGGCTGTGCGCCAATACCAGCGTCATGTTTTGGATCGAGCCGCTAAAAATGGCGAATGGGTTGTCGAATATGGGACCTCCAATCGATTGGATCAATCGAACATCCAGCCAGAAGCTTGGTGTGTAGATGCGTGGTCGATGGGGCTCCAGGGAGTATTGCCATGGCAAACGATCGGAACAGCAGAGTCTTGGAAGAGCGGAGATGAGTTAGCTTTGTTTTATCCGGACCCAGAGTCCAACGCTGCGGCACCTATTCCCAGTGTTCGCTTAAAGGCTTATCGACGTGGTCAGCAAGATGTGGAGTATCTCGAATTGCTCCGCCGTCGATCTGATATGCCGCCATGGATGCTTGGAAACTGGCTGCGCGATGTAATGGATTGGACTTCCGTGCGTGAAGGAACGGCTGTGCAAGGTGGGGAAGATGCTGGACGTGTGAAGTACCGCGAGCTGAAGTCAGAGGACTTCGCACATTTGCGGAGTTTTGTGGCTCGGGCCTATCAAGGAACCGCCAATTCAAGCCGCAAATAGAAATTTGTGATGCCTTTGGATAGGCTTTGACTTGGGGGATTGTCAGGATAGTAGCGATTTTCCCCAATAAGGAAGGGGCAAACAGGGTAGGAAAAGACTCGAATTAGGGGAATTCGTTTCGCTAGTTGCAAAGTACCGTTGTATTGGTTTGAAATACCGGTTATCGTCTTAATCGGTCGAGTCCGCGAAACAATCAGTATCTTGGTTCTCTGTAGCCCTGTCTGCTGCTCCGTTCGTGTAGATCTACCAGGCGAAACCCGCCTTGTATTGGGTTCTTTCTTTCTAACCCGGGAAGTTTTTGAGATTTGGGTTAGGCAGCATTTCGATGCAGGAGTTACCCTGATGGGTACGAAGTTGTACGTTGGCAATCTTCCTTACAGTATTACTGACGCCAAGTTGGAAGAGTTGTTCTCCCAGTTTGGTAATGTGCGCAGTGCACAGGTTGTTAAGGACCGTGACACTGGTCGCAGCAAAGGTTTTGGTTTCGTAGAGATGGAAGATTCCAACGATGCGAATTCAGCAATCAACGCGTTAAACGAAAAAGAACACGATGGTCGCCCTTTGACCGTTAACGAAGCACGTCCACGAGAAGATCGTGGTGGCGGCGGTGGCGGTGGCGGTGGCTATCGCGGTGGAAACCGTGGTGGTTCAGGTGGTGGTGGCGGCGGCGGCGGTGGTCGCGGCGGCTACGATCGTCGTTACTAATCCAAACGCGATTTTAGTTCATTGTAAATAACAAAACGGCTGGTTGTTCCTGAAACAACCAGCCGTTTTTTTACGCGCACATTCCTGTCAGGCCAATTTTGAGCTTCCCAATTCTGCTTTGCCAAGCAAAAGAAAAGGCGAGTCGTTTGGTCTTTTTAGAAACCAAGAGAACTCGCCCGGTATTCATCCGCAATCTTAAAGGCAACCGTCCTACGAGCTACGGGCTTTTGCGTATTCTTCCGCCGTGATACGACCATCGCCGTCGTAGTCCCATTCATTTTTGGGTGGAACGGGCATTTCAGAGTATTCATTGGGAGTCAGGGCCCCATCCCCGTTTTTGTCATACTTGCCGATTTGCTTCGTGGCCCATTCCAGCATTTTCTTGAACTTTGGGTCATCCGCTGATGCGGCTGGAGCAGGAGCAGGAGCCGGAGTTGCGGGCTTGTCAGCTGTCGGTTCACCTGAAGTGGAACTGGCTGTCGAAGCTGCTGGCTCCGTTTTTGTTTCACTGCTAGATGATGCCGTTGGGGAACTGGTCTCGGCCGAACCACGCGAGTCGCGGCGGCTTGAGGATGCCATGCTGGAGCTTGAGCGGCTTGAGCCGCCAGAGCGTGTGGCTCCGTTTGCGATTGCTTTGCGAACTTCAATGGTTGTGACAAATCCATCGGTGTTTAAATCGAATTTCGCAAAGTCGGTAACTGTTCCTTCGTCCCAATTGGTGGCGAATTCTGCCATCGAGATTTGGCCATCTGTATCTTTGTCATCGCGAGTGAACCAATCGGGTTTACCGGACTCTTTGTCCGTTTTTTCGCGAGTTGACATTTGACGGAGCGATTTTGGGCGTGCTTTTTCTTCGGGAGCTTTCTCGCCTTCACCTCCGCGATCGCCACCACCGCGGTCGCCACCCCCTTCACCACCTCCAAAGGGCGTCATTCCACCGCCCCCCATGAACATCATGCTACTGCGGCCGCCAAAACGTGAATCACCACCACCGTTTTGATCGGTTGATCCTTGCTGCTGTTGTTGTTCTTCTGCGATTCGACGCTTGGCATAGCGCACGGCTAGTTCTTCTTTACTAAGCTTGCCGTCTCCATTGCGGTCATATTGCATTGGGTCGTCGCTCCATCGTCCGCCGCTCATTTCATCGGGCGAAAGGAAGCCGTCGTTATTGCGATCGTATCGCCCCATGCGATCTTCCGCTTCGCGCAGATCGCGTTCGGTAACTGCAACGGCGGGTTCTGTGGTCCCAGCTGACCCAAAGGTTCTGACCGTGCCAGGAGCAACGGGAACACCGAAGGTTGGAACCAATGGTTGAGGACCAGATTGTTCCTGTTCTGTAGTGGGAGCGCCACCCCATGGGCTTCCGCCACCAAAGCTACTTCCACCCATCCGTTCTTGTCGCATTCGTTCGAATTCGCCAGCAATGGTTTCAAGTGGAATCGGTTTGGATAAGTCAATCTTTGGGTTCGATTGGGCCATGCGTTGCAAGAAAAAGCCAGCTGGACCTTGGGTCTCATCAGGGTCGAGCATTTTGTTGCCATTGCGGTCAAAACGGGCGAGCATAGCACTGGGGTCGAAACCTCCCATGCTGCCTCCCATCATCATCCCACCTCCCATAGGTGGGCCTCCCATCATCATTCCGCCACCCATAGGTGGTCCGCCCATGCCACCGCCGAATGACATGCCAAATCGGGATCTGCCACTCTCTTCGCCACCTCTACCTCCAAAATCGCCTCGGCTACCGCGATCTCCTCGCCATTCTGGCGGCTGTGCCGTCGCCGAGTTCGAGGTAACAACACTTGCAACAAATGCGCAAGACAAAACGGCTCGCAGGGTCCGTTTGAGGTCTGTACTGAACGTTCGAATCCCGAATTGCATAACTTTTTTCCCAATTTTGGGGGAGATTGGATTAGGCGTAATGGAGCCAAATCGTGTGCGCGTGCGCGAACGCACCCTCTTATTGTACTTAAACCCTTTTCTAGACAACAAGTTTCGTTTCTTTCGTTACAACCAAAACCCGCTTTTTAAACTCCCTTTTCTTCGGTGGAACCAATGCCTAACTGCTATTGAACAGTTCCGATACCGTGTGTTAGACTCTTCACCCTTCTCGACGTAGGCCGAAACTCCAACCGATACCTAGATTTTTGGGGGAGTTGCGGTCACTTTCGAAACGTGATTGCTGATCCTTAGGCGATACTCGATTGGAACGTGTGGTGTCCGGTTGTGCATTAGGTGGGTCGGTAAAAAGCGTTTGAAACATGTGGGTCGCGAAGTTATCGACGTCGATATTTTGGGCGTCGGTATCTCGGAATAGTAGTACTTCAAAACAGCGCACAATATTCGTGCACATTTTATTCAAGCGAAAAGGGTGCTTTCGTGGGTGTTAAGAAGACGGGTAAAGGGCGTCGAAAGATTGGTCGCAAGAAGCGTCGTATGCGAGCTCGTATACGTCATCGCAAGAAGTAATCCAATCGCTTTTTGCCGGCTGACAAATTCGCTTGAACCATCATTCTCATAACGTGCGCCTGTGGCGGGTAGTACTCCGCCCAGGTGTTTTCTGAAACGCTGATGGTTCCGCTGCAAATAATCGATGGCAGTTTTAAAACGCACATAGAGTCGGTTTGCCATAGCATCACGGAATATCGTTGTTGTTCCAGATGATTATGCGCTGATTACCGTAGAGGTGCGTCAAGTTGTTGTGCTGCTAGCACGAATCCGCCAAGAGCCGGCTCGTGGATTCGAATTGCCTCTTCAATGGGCATCTTCATTTCTGCAAGAGCGTTCAGGGTGGCTTCTAGCAAAATGGGCTGATTGCAAAAGTTTCCCCCCGCGAGTCCAAGTATAGGGCGGGTGTTTTGCTGTAAAAAATCAAGCTTTGTTGCAACGGTCTTGATTAACTCTGCTAGCCAGCGGCCACTTTCGGTAACGATATTGTTGGCGATCAAATCCTCAGCCGATAGTGCAAAGACAATACCTGCGATCTTGGCAAGTTGGTCGCGAGTCGTATTGGGGGCGTAAACTAATCCAATTAATTCGGTGGCATCGCGAAGGCCGAGATAATCAAGAACATGTTGCGTTAGCAACGTGGTTTCCCCTCGACCATCTGCTTGGCGTGTGACAGCCTTCAGGCCCTCCATCGCAATCCAATAGCCTCCTCCCTCATCGCCTAGCAGGCCCCCCCAGCCTCCACAGGTCTCTCGCTTTCCGCTGCTGGATGTTCCAAAACAAAAAGACCCGGTGCCGCTGATGAGTGAGATAGCGTCGATGTTCGACTCAAGCGAAAATGCCAGGCATTGCCCTATGAGTTCGTTGTCCGCGCTGGCGAAAAATGGAGTTCGTTGATAGTTCAAAAAAGCCAAAAGCGGGTCTGCATCAGTGGTGACGATGACTTGTTTTGCTAATGCGGCATTGTGGCCCCAGTGTTTCATGCGAAGTCGATCCGACTCGCGTCCAACTCCAGCCAAGGAGAGACAAGCGGCCGATATTGGTGCGTCTTTGGTTAGCAGCGAGAATTGCTTTGCATACTTTTCTTGGAGTAGCGTATTGCGAGCCGCTTGGATGCTTAAATCAATCGCTTCTTTGATATTCGCTTGGGCCAGCTCAAAGCCAACCGATCGCGCATTGCCTGGTCCAGCATTGGCAGAGCTCAAGATGGTTACCGATGCCGAAAAAGTTGGGGAAGAGCATGCATGTCCAAGAGCCGTTTCAGCTGCTTTGGAGCTAAGTGAGCGGGGGAGTTCGATGATACCCGTGAGCGCGCGAGTTTTCGAACCACCTCCATCGACTGCAACGACCAAATGCTGCTCCACCACTTTTCTATCGCTCTGCAATTAAAGTTCTTAATAGGCTTCCGGTTGCTTGCCGCAACCCGAGGACGTGGGTAACCATTTGAATACTGCTTCTAGTCTAAACGGTTTAGGCCCTGATGCGAGGCTATTTCCGTCGGAATTCATCTCCCCATAACGTGGTTTGTGGGTGGGACGTCACACAAATCTGCTTAGCAGGCTTGTCAGCTAAGTTAAATCTCCCCAAACTGACAGCCAGAACACACTGCTCAGTTTTTAAGGCTCTAATTTCATCGGATGGGATGATTCATGCAGCGCAGACCCTTGGGAAATACGGGTGTCGATTTACCATTGCTCAGTTACGGCGCCTCTTCGATTGGTCAAGAGTTTCGCAATGTTGACTTGAATGAAGCCTTGCGAAGTGTCAAAGTGGCGCTTGACCTTGGAATGGATTTTATCGATACGGCCGCATATTACGGCCGCGGAATGAGCGAATGTTTATTGGGTGTTGTGTTGAGAGACATACCTCGCGACAAGTATCTTTTGGGCAGTAAGCTTGGTCGTTACGCACCAGCCCATTTTGACTTCACGGCAAAGCGAGTCGTTGAAAGTGTCGACATCAGCTTGATGCGGATGGGAGTCGAATATCTTGATTTCATGATTTGTCATGACATCGAGTTTGTGGATATCGCGCAAGTGATAGAGGAAACATTGCCGACACTTCGCAAGATAAAGGAATCGGGCAAAGTTCGTTTCATCGGTATCTCTGGTTATCCCATGAAGATCTTTAAAAGAGTTCTGGATGAAACAGCACTTGATTTCGTACTTTCGTACAATCATTACACGCTTCAAAATACGATGCTTGGCGATATGGTGCCCTATCTGAAGAGCAAGAACGTAGGCATTATGAATGCTGCGCCTTTCGCAGCCAGATTGTTGACCAACACCACGTTGCCTGTATGGCATAAGGCGACTCCCGAAGTGCGGGCGATCTGCAAGAAGGCCGCAGATCATTGCGTTCAACAAGGTTATGATATTGCGCAACTCGCGTTACAGTTCTCGATCGCGAATCCTGATTTGGCAACTTGTATCGTGGGTTCGGCCAATCCGGAGAACGTCAAACAATGGGTGACATGGGCAGAGGCTCCCGTACCACACGCCTTGATGGTTGAGGTACAAGAAATACTGAAGCCGATACACAATTGGTTCCATATCGAAGGCCGGCCTGAAAATAACGACTCGCCAACGCAGAAGTGACAGCAAACTCTACCATCTTTGGAATTAGTACTCATGAAAGCTCTTTCGTTAGAATCGCCGCTAAACTGGAAGCGGATCGATATTGCTGAGCCTCCTTCGCCAGGGCCAACGGATGCTGTTGTGCGCGTGCATCAAGTGGGAATATGTGGCACCGATTTAAGTGGTTATCTAGGAAAGATGCCCTTCTTCAGTTACCCACGAATTCCTGGGCACGAATTAGGTGTCGAGGTCGTCGCTGTGGGGACGGAGGTGGCCCAGGTAAAGGTTGGGGATCACTGTGCCGTTGAGCCGTACATCAATTGCCAGAAATGTTATGCTTGTCGTCGTGGTCACACCAACTGCTGCGAGCATCATCAAACATTGGGCGTGCATTGCGATGGAGGCTTGCGACCTTATTTTACGGTTCCAGCTCGCAAGCTCCACATTTCTCGCAAGTTGAGCTTTGAGCAGTTGGCACTTGTAGAGACTTTGGCTATTGGCTGTCATGCCGTAGATCGCGCCGCGCCTAAGGTAGGCGAGTGGGTGTTGGTGATCGGAGCAGGACCGATCGGCCTTTCGACCATTGAGTTTGTAAAGCTGACGGGTGCCAATCTCGTGGTCATGGATGTTAACGAGCAAAGGCTCGAATTCTGTCGCAAAGTGATGGGCGTTCAGCACACGGTGCTTGTCAAAGATGGGCTTGAGAAAGAGGTCCGGCAGATTTGCGACGATCATATGCCTGATGTAGTTATCGACGCTACTGGCAATAGTCAAGCAATGTCGAAAGCCTTTGGCTATATCACGCACGCTGGGCGTTTGGTATTCGTGGGAATCACCACAGAAGATGTCACCTTCAAGCACCCAATCTTTCATCGTCCTGAAGGTACATTGCTTTGTTCACGCAATGCACTCTCGCGTGACTTCGCTCGTATCATTCAATTGATTGAAGATGGCTCTATCGATACGCAGCCTTGGATCACGCATCGCACGCCTTTTGAAAATTTGATTGAGGTATTTCCAACATACACTCAGCCTGCGACCGGTGTGATTAAGGCGATTGTTGAGGTGGGGCTGTAATATGAGCCAACAAACTTCAGTAGATATAGAATTCCTGCAGTTAGGGACGGGGCGATTTTTAAGAGCCTTCGTGGATCGATTTGCCCAGGAATCTCGTGATACGGGCCAATCGATTGGTTCGATCGCTGTGGTTCAATCAACTGAAGGAGTTCGGGCGAACTTGATCGCAGCTCAGCCAGACGGCTTCCATGTGCTAGTTCGTGGCTTTCAGTATGGTGAAGTGATTGATCGGGTGCAGAAAGTGCAAACGATTTCCGCATCATATCAAGCCAAATCGGATTGGCTTGCTGTAGTACGTTTAGTGGCTCATGGAAAAATTCGTACTATTCTGAGCAATGCGACGGAAGCAGGTTATAAGCTAGACGCGGAAGATCGTTTTAGCGACTCTCCACCTCGAAGTTTGCCGGCCAAATTAACACAGTTGTTGTTGGCTCGCTTTGAGAGCAAGCAGAGTCCATTGCAATTGCTTCCTTGCGAGTTGATTGAGCGCAATGCTGAGAAATTGAAGGCGTTGGTGTTGGAGCAAATAGCGATCTGGAAACTCCCCGATGCGTTTAGAGCTTGGGTGGCGAACGATTGCTTGTGGCTGTGTAACCTTGTCGATTGTATTGTTACCGATGGGCCGACCGATCATCCGCTAGCTGCCAATGATAAATTATTGGCATGTGCTGAGCCTTACGCATTATGGGCGATCGAAAGCCCCAAAGGACGCGAAGTAAGTTTGTTTGCGCATCCAGCGATTCAGTGGGTTGAGGATCTTTCGCCCTACTATTTGCGCAAAGTGCGAATGCTCAACGGAGTTCACAGCGCGATGGTGGCTAAGTTCCTGCCTGCCGGTTTTCAAACGGTACAGCAAGTAATGAAGGATCCAGCAGCCGTTAGGTGGGTGCGAGATTTGTTGTTTGAAGAAATTGTGCCGACACTTGCGTTTCGTCTGGAGGGAGTGGCCCAGTTTGCGGACGATGTGCTGGATCGATTTCGTAACCCGTTTCAAAATCATAAGTTAACCGATATTCAGTTAAATCATCACGACAAAGTGAAGGTGCGTTTGCAGCCAACTTACGAAGAGTACCAAAAGCTCTTTGGGTGCGTGCCTACACGATTGCACGAAGTGCTCAGCGTCGCTTTCACAAAGTAGTTCATTCTCTAGAAAGATTCGGCGATGGTTCGATCAAGTGTGACGGTAAGTTTGGTGCAGGAGGCACGCGGTGGTCCTTTCGTGTTTTGGGAGGACTATCGATCAGCGGCTTTCAAAGCCAAGGCCTTGGGCTTTGATGCAATTGAGATCTTTACGCCAGGACCAGATGCCATCAAGCCGAGCGAGCTTTTTGAGACATTAGAAGAAACCGGATTGAAGTTGGCTGCCGTTGGTACGGGAGCGGGGTGGGTAAAACACAAATTGCATCTATGTTTACCCGACGCGGTGAAGCGTCAGCAAGCACGTGATTTCATTCGAGCTATCATCGATTTTGCGGGCCCATTCGGGGCTCCCGCCATCATCGGCTCCATGCAAGGGAGGCATGGTGATGGTGTGTCCGCAGACCAAGCGCAGGCATGGTTGGTTGAAGCCATGGATGAGTTGGGAACGCATGCCGCTGATTATGGTGTGCCGTTGATTTATGAACCACTGAATCGATACGAAACCAATATCGCGAACACGTTGGCGTCCGCTTCAGCAATGGTGCGAGGTGTTGGCAGTAGCAATGTCAAGTTATTGGCCGATCTGTTTCATATGAACATTGAGGAAACGGATATTGCTGCGGCGCTGCTAGATAACGCTGGTATGATTGGTCATATCCATTTTGTTGATAGTAATCGTCGACCGGCCGGGTTAGGGCATATGCCTTTGGACAAGATTGCGCAGGCCATACGTGTAATGAATTTTGCAGGCTATCTGTCTGCTGAAGCATTTCCGTATCCCGACTCCGATGCAGCGGCGTTGCAGACCATCACCACATATCGAAAACTATTTTCTTGATCACCCTATTGTAGGTTTCTTTCATGCTTAAACACCAACTGATTCATCCAGAAATTAACGCCATCATCGGCGCAGCTGGCCATCATTCAAAGATCCTGATCGCGGATGGTAATTATCCTGCCTCAAGTAAGAAGGGTCCAAATGCCAAGCTCGTTAGTATGAATTTGATGCCTGGTTTGATTACTTGTACTCAAGCATTACAAGCCATACTTTCCGCGGTACCGATTGAGAAAATCGAAACGATGATGTACGAAACTACGGGTCCCTATGCTTTGCCTGAGGATCCGCCTGTATGGAATGAATATCGAACTGTGATGAAGGAAATGAAAGTTGATTTGAAACTGGAACCGATTGAAAAATGGGAGTTCTATAAAGCGGTTGCGACGGACGATCATGTGCTTACGATTCAAACAGCAGATCAGCAGCGTTTCGCCAATATTCTTCTCTCGATCGGTGTGAGGATGGACTAAGTGATGATAAACCAACCAGCGAAAATGAAGAAGATTGTGCCGACCATTGATGCCCATCAGCATTTCTGGGACTTGGAGGAGCATTTCAATTATCGCTGGTTGGAGAAACCAGAGCACAAGAAGATTCATCAGTCGTATTTGCCGGAGCATTTGAAGCCCCATTTGGATGAAGCGGGCATTCAGTATTCGATTTTCGTGCAGACGCAGCACACGGTGGAGGAAAACCGTTGGGCTTTGCGTTTAGCGGAGAGGAATCCTTATATCGCTGGTGTGGTTGGCTGGGTGAATTTGATTGGGATGGATTGCGAAGAGCAGGTGATTCGTTTCAAAGAGAATCCCAAGTTTGTTGGTGTGCGACACATCACTCAAGATGAGCAGGATGATAATTTCATCATTCGCGATGAAGTGATTCATGGGCTAAAGATCTTGGAAAAGCATCAAGTGCCATTTGATCTGCTTTTTTATGTGAAGCATTTGAAGCATGTAACGCGTTTGGTAAAGAGTTGCCCGAATTTGAAGATGGTCATCGATCATCTTTCGAAGCCAGAGATAAAGATTCAGCGCATGGACAATTGGCGCGTCCATTTTCGTATGGCTTCGACATTTCCGAATGTTTACTGCAAGTTGTCAGGAATGGTTACGGAAGCGGATTGGGAAAATTGGAAGCCGGAGGATTTGCAGCCATATATCGATTTGGCATTGGAGTGTTTCGGACCGGAACGGTGTATGTATGGTTCGGATTGGCCCGTTTGTGAGTTAGCTGGTTCGTACGCTGAGGTTCACGCAGCTACCCGTGAGTGTCTGTCGAAATTGAGTCCGACAGAACAAGACGCTGTATTTGGTGGGACAGCGCAGAAATTTTATGGTCTGACTGAAAAACAGTTGGGCTGAGCCCCCAATCGCAATGGAGGTGTTTGGCGACTGTTCTTTTCCGCATCTTGCGCGAGGTGTTATCCTCATCCGCGAGCGCTCTCAATTGGAATAGTCCTCAGGCTTACCGTTTTTGCGAAATGTTCAGAATGTTAGTTGACAAAGATTTTCTTGTATATATAAATACTGCATTCAACGGCCAGTTTGTCTGAACGGATGCTACAGGATGTATTGGCGCATGTCTAGTGTATGGGGCTAGGAATTTACTCCCCGAGCTGGATGGCGCCCTCTCGCAATGATCGCGGATCTCCCAGGAAAACGAACCCATTTGGTTTAGCCTGCTCATTGGAGTCTGTTATGTCTTGCGAAAAGGAAAGCTGCGCTCACGTAAGTAGCTATTTTGGTGGTAGCAGCAATAGCTCTTCATTCACTGAGGCTATTTTGCGTCGTACGGAGTTCGAACAAGATACGAACTCCACACCTGGACTAGAGAGTCGAGTCGAGCGGGTCATCATTCGCGATGGTCAACGGATAACGCTTCTCTGTGATGTTGATGACTGGACCGTCCAGAAGTTATTGGGTGCATTGACGGACGAACCGACTTGTTTCCCTGAGTTGACTGCCGCTGCGGCGATGTTTGGTCCTCTTTCGTTCTCAAGTCCGGCATCCAGTATGGAGGTATCGGCTCTGACCTTGGAAGCGGCATACGCGTTAAGCCACCAAGTAGCGAGTTGGGTCTGGATTGATTTGTCGGCCCGAATGGTTGTGCAGTGGTTGCCGGTGTTTCATTCGGGACTTTATCAATCGGATGACCAGTGCTCTGGAGTTCCAGAAGTCGTCTATACGTTGCTCCCGCCCGATTGGAGGTTGGATAGCGTTTCCAGTTGTCCCAATTGGATTGACATTGTCGCACGCAGGATTGAAGAGAGTCAGCAATATCCAAAGCCAAATACACAAAGTGTACTTTGGGGTTCGTTGCTGATTCACGATTGGGTTGAATTGGTGTGGGAGTTTCGAAAACGTGTTGGTGATGCAGTTTGGGAATCGTATTGCGGAGGCAAATCGACTTGGTTGCAGCGACAATTGGTGTGGCTCTTTCTCAAAACAGAGCGACTGGATCTTGGAGGACAATGTCCACAGATGGTGCTTGCCAGTTCTCGCGCTTTCGTGGATCAAGCATGTCAATATCGTCGTGAATTATGGGTTCATACTGGACTGCCGCCACAACCTAGATTTTCAAACGATAACAAACTAAGACCAACACGATTTGGAACGATTCAGAATCGAATATTGGTCGAACTGTTCAAGTATTTGCTCGCGCAGATCCAAGACTCACCCTGGACAACGCCACGCTCCACTTTGTCGGAATGGTTGGCATGCGTCGAAAAATGGAAGCAGCAATTCTTGAAGGAGATACCCTGCGGAAGTGTCTGGAGTCGACAAGAGCTAATTGAACTAGAACAAGCCTTAATGCCCATCCCGTTGGAACGTGTTGTATGCAGACAAGAGCAGGTCATGAAGCAGAACGTCCCGCGTTTCGAGGAGGTACTGGGATTTGATATGAGCTGGGACTATCCATCCGTGGCTGTGCACGTCGCTGAGGGAAAGGCGTGTGCTGAACAGCCAAGGAACTTGGCGGTCACACCAGCAATCTGCGACAAAAGTCGGATATCTGTGGAAACAAATCGAGAATCGCGAGTTGAGGCAATGGAAGTGAGAGCATCCGAAAGTAATGTTGAGGAGTTTGCAACTGTATGGAAACACTCATATCTGAACTGGGATGCGGAATGGCCTGTAGAAGCGAGCTATTCGTTTTTGGTCATGCGCCTCTCTTTTCTTGTCTCTGAGGTGCTGATGGAGTTGTATCGAGCCGAAGATCGCTGGCATGGGGAGGAACTGATTGAGAGGTTCTCGCAGTTGCAGCGAGCCGGAGAGAGTGAAAATGCACTAGATTTTGAAAACGCTGCCAATGTTTTCTGCGAACTGCTTGAAGAACTGACCCGTTCTCATCCAGAATTAGTGCCGCGACTTGCCGATTTGCAAAGCCGTCTTTGGGAACAGATGCAAAAGTTGGAGGCACGAAAAGGAGGAGGGGATTCAGTGATTCAGTGATTCAGTGATTCAGTTTTCAGTGATTCAGTTTTCAGTTTTCAGTTTTCAGTTTTTGGTTTTTGGTTTTTGGTTTTTGGTGATTTGAGAGAAACATCTTATGGGGCTGTTTAGAGGTAATTGGATTTTGGGCACGTCGCTAGCAATGCTTGGTGCTCTGGTGACACTAAATACGTCTGAAGCCCTGCAGGCGTTTCAAGAAGTTTCAGCTCAAAGCGAGAAACGTCCCAATGAAGAGCGTCCGAATATCATCTGCATCATGGCTGATGATCTTGGTTATGGCGATTTGGGTTGCTACGGCGCGACAGAAATTCAAACCCCCAACATTGATCGACTAGCGGCTCAAGGGAGAAGGTTTACAAGCGGATACTGTTCGGCTTCAACTTGTACGCCTACCCGATTTTCGTTTCTCACTGGAGTTTATGCTTTTCGGCAGAAAGGGACAGGCGTCGCTCCACCGAATAGCCCCGCCCTTATCAAACCAGAGACGCACACCGTAGCTTCTGTGCTACAGAAAGCGGGCTACAAAACCGCTGTCATTGGGAAATGGCATTTGGGGTTAGGGGGTGAAGGCGGCCCAGCTTGGAATGGTGTGCTAAAACCAGGTCCGCTCGACATCGGCTTTGATCACGCACTGCTTTTGCCCACAACCAATGACCGAGTTCCGCAAGTGTTTGTGAAGAACGATCGAGTCCTCAATCTCGACCCGCAAGATCCGCTATGGGTAGGTGAAAAGAAGCCAGCCGACGATCACCCCACTGGCCTCACGCACCGAGATACTCTCAAGATGAACTGGTCACATGGCCACAATGCGACCATTCATAACGGAGTGAGCCGTATTGGTTTTTATACTGGAGGAGCGAATGCTCGATTTCGGGACGAAGATCTCTCGGATCGTTGGGTTGCAGAGGCCAAGGAATGGATGACCCAAAATCGTGAGCAACCCTTCTTTATGTTCTTTGCTTCACATGCGATCCATGTGCCTCGCATTGTTCATGAACGGTTTCAAGGCGCATCGAAACTGGGGCCACGGGGAGATGCCATCGTTGAACTCGATTGGAGTGTCGGCGAAATCATGAGAAGTGTGGAGGAGCTTGGGCTTAAAGAAAAAACGTTGATCGTGTTCTGTAGCGATAATGGGCCTGTATTGGATGACGGATATGTAGACGATGCGATGGAGAAGTTAGGCCGACACGACCCTAGCG
>JBILTA010000318.1:0-6490 GCA_044371785.1 Pirellulaceae bacterium
ACGTTGGAATGTGCTCGGCACGATAGTCATACGCTAAGCGCTTGACTCCCATCTTTTCTAACATCGCGGCTCGCTGCTCTGGCGTTCGCTTACTACGGTCAAATGGAACAATGCACCAAGCGACCAGGTTTTCTTTGCGAAACACGTCTGTTTTGGCAGCCGCTTCTTGCGCACGGACTCCAACACTCATCGTCGCAAGCTGCAACATGATTAATGAGGTAATCAGAGCGATTCCCCCAAGGGTACTCGACTGCTGCGTGCAGATCAGGTTCGTTAACTTCATTCGAAGCGCTCCGATGAGAGATAGGAGGAAGCGTTTTAGGTGGGATTTATGATGCGGACCGACATTTTCGATTCACGAAAACATCGTATCAGAAATAAAACAAGAGTGGCAATCTTTTTGCCACTCTTGCGGTTCATTCTAGCATCAAGGCTTCAGTAACGCTGGAAGCTCTTGAACTCGGACTTTTTCCCAAGACGGCTTAGGGTTTAACGTCTTGGTTTTGTGCCGAAAGATACTCGATCAAGTCAACAAACTCAGATGGAGCCACTGTTCCTGCAGCCCCTTCAGGCATCGAACTCTGTTGCTGAACCTTTCGTTCCTCGATTTCATCTTTCATAATCTTGCGAGTTTCTTTGCCGTCAAAGATCTCGACAGCCTCGTCCGTTTCAGCGACCAACAAACCGGTAATCACAGTGCCGTCATCGGTTAGAATAGCTGTCGAACGATACTTCTCGGCGACTTCCGAGTTCGGATCAACAATCGACTCGATAATCTTGAGGCGTACCATGCGTTTTGCTACGCCTGCCAAGTTCGGACCGAACTCACGTCCATCGCCGTTGCCCACCTTATGACAAGCGGTACAGTTGCGGACGAAGACTTCGCGACCTCGATTTACGTCACCCTTGATTTCCGTCAAAGCGGTCATCGCCTTATTGCGTTCTTCGGCGGGCTTTGGCTGTTGCGAGAGCAATACTTGCAGGTGAGGCAAGGCGGCAGCACCCGTTTTGGACGACGACATCAGATTATTGACAATTTGTGTCGCTCGCTCCCCTGCCCCCTCGATGTTACCAGCGACAAAGTCACCAATCCAGGTGCTCTCATTTGGACCAAGAGCGTGTTGAATGGTGTAATCTCGCCAATAATCAGGAGCAGCACTCGTCATGCTGAAAAGCGCCTTCATCGCAGGCTTGGTTGGGAAGAAGCTCAATCCGCGAGCAGATTCAGTCTGTACTCGAGGATGTGCATCTGCTGCAGCTGAGATCAACAACTCTTCGGCTTGTGGAATCTCTTCTCGCATGTCAGCAGCGATGCGAACTGCGGCTGCACGAGCCTCAGGTGTCTTGGCCGTCTTGAGTACTTGCGTGAGAAGATCAACATCGACGCGGTGATGTGATTGCTGAATCCACAACGCTTCACTGCAATACCGATCATAGTCTGGTGAATTAGGATCTTTGCTGTTCAACCAAGTTTTGGTGGCCGCAATCACTTCGTCCGTTGGACGATCTCGCAATTCGCGACGGGCGCGATAACGGGTACGCCATTCGTATTCGCTCAATTGTTCGAGCAACTCGGGCACAGATTTACCAAACTGCGTCACCGGCTTGACCAACGGTTTGTCCGCATAAACCAAGCGATACAAGCGACCGCGAACATGATCACGGTTTGGATCACGTTGGCTGTATTGCATGTGACCGATGAGAGCATTGGCCCAATCACCAAACCACAAAGCGCCATCGGGACCAATTTGCGGATCGGCGGGACGAAAATGCTTATCGCTAGAACGAATCAAGTCGTCCGGACTTCCGTCACCATTTTTGAGGCGTGCTCCGTTATATCCCCCACCATCATCGTTGACGGTAAAGCGTGGCATACCATTCATATTGATCACACAGGCGTAAGTGAATTGACCTTGCACTTCATCAGGGAAGTTGCGGCTGATCAAGAACTCACATCCCAAGGCAGGTCGCATTCCTTCATTATTGAAAACGAAGTTCAAACCTTGTCGACCGCGGAACTGTGCACCAGAGAGCGGTGTATCCCAAGCATGGTTAGCTGTGGTTCCGTCACCTACGATCCCTTGTCCCCACTGATTGAAGACATAACACCACATGTTGTACTGACCAGGCAAAGAGAATTGGCGGATCTTTAATGTGCGTGGATCCATCACGTAGGCACCACCATCACCCTTGCTGCGATGTGGTCCCCAAGGTGTTTCTAAGGTTGTACTAGTTGCAATACCTTCGAGCATGTGCAACAAGCCACCATTGTTCCATTCGAATGCACCGCAGGTATGGTGGGTGTCGTCAGAAGCCCAACCGTCCATGAGATGAACCACCAAATCGGCTTTATCATCACCGTCAGTATCTTTGAGGAACAACATGCGCGGCTGATCTACAACCAAAACACCACCGTCAAAAAACTCAAATCCGGTGGGGCAATGGAGTTTGTCATAGAAGACCTTTGAAACGTCCGCTTTGCCATCGTTATCGGTATCTTCCAAAATCACTAGCTTATCGCCAGGACGAGGATCGCCTGGCTTCCACTGAGGATAGGTCGGCATACAGGCCAACCAAGCTCTTCCCTTGTTATCAAAGTTCAATTGCACCGGCTTGGCAATGTCAGGGAACTTGGTCTCATCCGCGAACAATTCAATCTTGAAGCCCGGTGGAACCTTTGTTTCGGCGATGAACTGATCAGGAGT
The DNA here is from genome assembly GCA_044371785.1 of Pirellulaceae bacterium. Taxonomy (GTDB): domain Bacteria; phylum Planctomycetota; class Planctomycetia; order Pirellulales; family Pirellulaceae; genus JAFLCP01. The sequence continues at coordinate 2,706 of JBILTA010000318.1, forward strand.
CAGATATCTCAGCTCTTCAGCTTCAGAGTAATTTTGACCTGGGTTGCCGAAACGAGTGGGTGGCACATGCAGGTCGCCAGTCCCTTCGTCGTTCGGAACCGATGGAACCGCTTTACCTAAAGCGATGTCCCAGCAATATTGATCGCGAACTGCGGCCATTTTGCGGATTTTCGTATATTCGAGTGGGAACGTTTCTTTATCCCAGGTGCGGCGACCACCATATACGTACCAACCATTGAGCATGCGATAATCTTGCAGATGCACCCAGCTTTTATCGTTGATCGCCGAACGCAACTTTTCGAACTTCGCCTTATCATTTACTAGCTTGGCTGGATCGGCTTTGAGAAGCTTCTCAACCATTATCTTGGCGACTGCCGCATCACCTTCTTCATTGAGATGGCAACCATTTATGGTGAACTGCATCCCTGGCTTTTCATTGAACAATTTCAACGTAGGCGTGAACACATCGATAAATGCCAACTTGCGTTCTTTGGCGACTTCTTCGATTGCGGCCGTATAAGCTGCCAAGCGTTGATTCTCATCAACACCCGTTGGCAAGAAGCGTGAGTCGGTAGGCTCAAATGCAATCGGTGACACCAATACAAATCGAGGAGCTGGATCGGCAGCGTTGCGCGGATATTGTCGTGCAATCTGATTGAGATAATTTTTGTATTGATCTTTGAACTGCCCTACCGAGTCGACACCTGCATACGATTCGTTGAAACCGAAAAAGCAAATGTACGTATCGGCATTGAATTCTTTCAGAGGATCGTCGATTGCGGTGTAATCGGCAGAGCGTTGTTGAGCATCCACTTCTTCCGCTGGTCTACCAAAATTACGAACGACAAGCCCACGATCGGGAAACTGCAAATGCAGATAGGTTTCAAAGTTACCGAACAGATTCATACGTTCGGCCTGGGAGTTACCCAAAAACGCTACCTTTTCGCCTTTAACAAACTCTAACGGTAAGGCGCTGGCTGGAAGAGCAGGTAGTTTAGCGGTATCAGCAGCAACCGCTTCTTTCTCTTGAGCCACCACATTGGGCAGCGAGTAACCCGCAACCAGGCAACTGACGCCAACGCCGAATAAGACCAAAGCCGACTGCAACTGTGCACGCAACGAAAATGGCTGGTGCGGAGATTTCGAAAACGACATCGAGGTTGTCTACTCCGGAGGGATTATCTGAGGATCTTGAGAGGGGGATAAGTGTATTTGTCCACTATCGGGTTTCCGCCATTATACATCGACATTGCACCGATTGCATCTCTATGCGGCTAGTCGCCTGAACGACAGGACAAAACAATTCGCCAAAAACTATGGTAACGCTGCTGGTGCTTGACATCGAACCAAGGTCATCAACGCAAATGCAGTACCATACGGCTGGTGATAGCTATACAAAGGATAATCCCACCACGAGCCATCTTTCTCCTGTAGCTTCAACATTACATGGGCCAGCTGGTGCCGAACATTTGCCTGCGTTTCAGTCGGCAATTGGTCGATGCTCAACCCCGCGTAGTAATGCCCATAGTAGAAGAAGTAACCTGCGACCAAAAACCAAGACTCATGAGGAATCGGTCGTTTTCGTCCAATATCTAACCACAGATTGCGGGCAAACAATCGATTCGCCCAAGCCACCATTGCCTTATCGCTTACGGACTTGTCACCATATAACCGCAATACAAAATTACATGCTTGACTGCGTCCCACACTTCCACCAGGCTTATTGATCAATGCTCCCGGTTGCGTTCGAAAATCTTCAGAGTAAAGGTAGGCCAAATCGGGTCGTTGCTGCCTTCGAATAACATCCAATCCTCGATCAATCAACTTTTGCGGCACCTCAATCCCAATCGATTGAGCTTGATGAAAGGCATAAAGAACCGTCGCGGTTGTAAAACTTGTTGGCTCTGCAGTTGGCTTCTGCATATGCATATGAAAATCGTAGTAACCCCATCCACCCTTGATGGTCTCATAACGTCCTAACAACTCCACTTGCCTCCCGATCTCTGCGAGAAACTTTTGTCGCCGCTCTTCGCTCCCTTCTCGATAGTGGTAAAGACGTACCAGCGCTTCAATCCCGTACGCGTGCCCCCATACGTTATATAGGGCATCACCGCTGGCTCGACGCAACGATGGCAAATGCTTTAAAAGCCACGCTTCACCTCGATCGATCGCTTCGCTTACTTCGGGTTGAGTTTGACGTTGAGCTTTGAGCGAAACCTCGCACAACGCTGCCACACACAGTGAGGTAGTAGCGGTTCGGAAAGCATGATGTGCCCCTGGAACGGGGGCATAGATATTGAGCTCTTTGGTCTGTGTCGCACTTCCCCACGAGCCATCTTTATTCTGTATCTGCAATAGAAACTCGACACCTCGTTTAATGGCAGTCGATATCTCTTCGTCTGTAGGTGGCACAACAGGATTAGGCTCTGGCGATGTCTCCGCTAGCGTTTGATCGCGTTCTTGCGCACTCAGACGACAAGGAGTTGCGTTACACGTAAACGTGATGATCAGCAAGCAGACAATCGAAGGGAACCAAGACGGGATTCGCAGTAAATGCATATTCATATAAACCATCTTTTACTTGTTGACTGGTTTCTCAACCAGAACTTCATCACCCGCGTTCATCCCTTGCAAGATCTCACTTCGTTCACCTTGCTCCAAACCAACCTCTACTGCGCGTTTCACAATACTACCATCTTGTTGGCGAAGAAAAACAAAACGCGCATGCTCATCGAGTTCCTCTTTGAATATCACTTTTGTAGGCAAGAGCATCGCCTTAGGCTGGAAGTAAACCACTAAACGAATATTGCCAGTCATACCAGCCACAATAGGCTTTTTGCCTTGCAGATTCGCGTCGAACATTGCCACGAACGATCCATCTTCGCCCGGAATAGCATCGAGACGACTCAACGTCACTTCGCTTTTTTGCCCAGGGAAAGCAGTGGGGCTAATATTCCCTTTCATTCCGATGGAAACATATGTCATATCACCTTCAGCAATGGTGGCACGAACTGCCAGATCTTTAGGATCCACCACCGTCATGAACACTTCATGATTCATGACCGTTCCATGAGGCATCAACTTCAGCCCCATTTCCTTAACGTTAGTCCATTTGCCGTCAATCGCTCGCCCGAGGTAAACAACACCGTCAGCAGGCGCAAGCACTTTAGCTTGCTCTAGATCGCTCTTGAGTTCTTGCAGTTTCTTACTGCTTTTCTCCAACTCGATGGCCTGCAGTTTCAGTTGCAGCAACTTTTTTTCTTTGAGGATCGGACGAATCAGAGCTGCTTGCTCCATAGCTAATACTGCCAGCTTATGTGCCAACTCCTCATTCTCTTTAGAACGCGCCAGCCCGAATCGCTTCGTTTTTTCATAATTGAGCTTCGCCTCTTCCAACGAGAACCTAGATCGCGCTAAATCATCTTTAGCTCGGCGAAGAACAATCTCTTCGGACTCTTCCGTAAGATCGTCTGCTTTGTACATTTTCTCCAATTGACGCACTTCTTCTGCCGCATAGTCGACATAATCCTGAGTCGATTTCAAACTCGCCTCGAGTTCCTTTGCTGAAAACGGATGTTGCTTTTCCTGAAAGAATTTATGATCTTCTTTCGCAACCCTCATTTCGATCTCAGCCTTTTTGCCCTCGATTGCTTCGCGTGTCTCATCGAACTTTGCTTCACGCAACGCCTCTTCATGAGCAAGCTTCAAAGAATACAAGCTCGTTTCCTGCTGCTGAATCTGCTCTTTTAGACTTGCCGCATCGAACTGCACCAACACGTCTCCCG
>JBILTA010000319.1:0-6485 GCA_044371785.1 Pirellulaceae bacterium
GCCAATTCCATTGTTTGGTTGTGGTCAACGATTGGCAACCACTACTGCAAAGCAAAAGGCTTAAAAGGCTTAAGCCTAGCCAGCAGGCCGTTGGACGAATGGTGACTTTGGAAGAGGGCGAATTGGTGAAGGTACGATTCATCGCGGCGCCTCCATTGCTGTCGAGGGAGCCATGTATTGGGCAGGAAAAACAGGTTGTTCAAGCATCGGAGGAGCCATCGCCCCATCGAGTCGTGGCGGCAATGGATTGCTTGGAGCAGGTTCCACGACGCCAGGTTGCGACTGTTGGTAACGTGGTGCTTCGCCACGTGGATCGATGTCAGGATAAATAACTTCCCAAGCACCTTCGTCCGGCACCACCGAACCAGGTTGCGGAGCCAAGTTGATATCGCCGTGAATGTTAACAACATCCGCAGCGCACCAACTCATGCGAGACAATTCAATTTGCTTGACGCGTTCTGCATCATCCTGTGAGCGAATGATGTGCGGTGTCAGAATAATGAGAAGTTCGGTGCGACGATCTGATACGGAGTCATAACTAAAGAGATATTTGAGCACAGGAATATCGCCCAACACCGGAACCTTGCGATGAACTTGTCGTTTGGAGGAAGTGATCAAACCACCGAGAATAATGGTTTCACCGTTGGCAGCGCTCACCGTAGCTTGAGCTGTTGTGGTGTCAACACGAGGAGAGCGTATGACCGTACCATCTAGGGAGACGGCCACCGGAATTCCTTCTGCCTCAGGGCCAAGACTTGATTTCTCGGCATCGATTTCCATCACCACATTACCTTCCGGACTGATTCTAGGAGTCACACCCAAGATCAAACCAACATTCTCCAGTTCCACATTATTTTGCGAGCCGTTTTGATTGACGGTCGAGCCTGTGATGCGAGGTACACGTTGACCTACTTGAATGAAGGCAGGTTGGTTGTCTAACGTGAGAACTTGCGGTCGGCTGAGAATGTCCATGCGTTTGGTTTCTTGCAATGCTCGCAGCAAGATACTGATGTTTTGACTGCTGGCAGATAGAACCAAACCACCGAACCCTAATTCCATATTGCCACGCCCCACCGCAAAATTGCTAAGACCCTGGCCGCCAACCCGATCGGCCGAACCAACAGCTAGCCCTGAGCCGCTATTGCCGAGTGGATTGGTGTTGTTGAAGTTAAAGCCAGGTTCGTTCGACGCGGCAACAATATTCTGTTGGGTATTGGTGAGGATGCCGGACGGAGTCGATTGTTGTGCTGTCGAAGTGGTTGTTACCAGGTCACCCAGCAAACTGCGATCAAACAATACGGAATCTTGAATGCCGAGCTCGACCCCAAATTCCTTCGCGTTACCTAACATCACTTCAGCGATCAGAACTTGAATCATCACCTGCGGTGGCTGTTCGTCGAGCTTTTCAATCAGCTCTTTGATCTCATCGAAATACTTCGGTGTGGCACTGAGGATCAATTTGTTTGCCACAGGTTCAGGTACGACGATGACTTCCTTCTCGAGCTGAGCGAAAGGGTTGTCGGAACCTGGTCCCGCTGTTTCCACTTGCCGCTTATTGCGCAAGAATTCATTAATCGCTAGGGCCACATCGGTAGCCGGTGCGTTCTTCAGTTGATACACCAAGCTGCGGCGTTGTTTGACATCTGCTTCGTCCAAACGCATCACGAGAGCTTCCACGATTCTCAAATCACCTTCCGAACCGGTAGCGATGATACTGTTGCTGCGAACGTCCACTGTAAATCGAAGTGGAGCGAGTGAAGATTCACTTGGGGCTGCTGATAGTTGCGTGATCGAACCAGGGCCAACTTGGCTGGGCAATAGGGAACGGAGTGTTTGTACTAAACTGGTAGCGTCACCGTTTTCAATCGGAAAAATTTTAATACTGGCAGTCATCCCGGGCGAATCAAGCTGCTTGATCAACTCTTCAATCAATGGAAAATTTTCTGGCGGCGCCGAAATGATCAACGAATTGTTGCGTGGATTTACGGTGATTTGGGTGTTTTCCAAAATGCCCGACATAACTTTGGCGTCGCCGTTTTCAGATTCGGTAAACAGCTCTAACGCACCTCGACTGCCAGCCGTTGTTGATTGAGTGATCGCAGCTTGAAGCGTTTGGGCCACATCTGCCGCTAAGCTGTTTTGGATTGGAAAGACGCGGGCACGCTGCACCATATCGGATTGCGGTGTGTCGAGATTGTTGATGAGACTTCGAATCTCATCAATATCGCGAGGAGAGGCGTGTACCACGATGGAATTAGTGCGAGAGTCGACGGTTGATTGAAGCACTGGCCCCAATTCACCGCGATTACCGAGGAACGTCTGCAAGCTTTGTTGCAAAGCGGTCGCTTGTGCATGTTTTAAGCGGAACACTTCGAACTGCGTGTCTGGTTGCACAGGCTGATCGAGTTTGCTGATCAGTTCCTTGAGGGCCATGACCGCTTCACCCCAACCAATAATCAATAACGCATTAGGTTTGGCTAACGCAGTTACTTGAGCTCGGCCTTGACGAGCCCCCAACAAGCTTTCTTGTGTGTCGGTGATGACCGCATTGATCTGGGCAGAGTTTGCATGATTGAGCAGGATCAGTTCAATAGCAGGTTGCGTTTGTCGACTGATTTGTTCCAATTGCTCAATAATTTCGGCTAGCTGTTTGATCTCACGATCGCGTCCGCGCAAGATGATGGCATCGAGATCGGGAAGTGTTTCCACTTCGATGCCTTCAAATTGTGGAATGGTAGGCAATTTGTCTTCTTGGGCTGGCGGTTGGCCTCCGGTTTGTTGCCACGATGCAAATGAAACAGGCTTTAGGCCAAGTGATTTGGGTAATTGATTCCCTTGACGATCCAAGCTAGGTTGTTGACCTTGTTGCTCGTTGAGTGGTGTGTTCGGTGGCGACATGATTTCTTTGAGACGTGGTTGCACTTCACGTCGCAACAACAGAATTTTCTCCTGTTGTTCTCCAAATGGCACAACGCGCCGCATCAAAGAGCTGACCAGTTTCAATAGTTGCTCGACGACGCTTTCGGGGCCTTCAAACAACCATTCATTTTTGGCGTTGATTTGAATGTAGGCGAATCCGGACGGTGTTTTGAGTCGCAATTTCGAGGGGTCAGTAACATCAGGTTGGATTTTATCGCCGAGCAATTGCAAGACTTCTCGCCGCAAGCGTTCGTTCAGTTCAGCAGGGATGCTGATCAGTCGGCGAACGTTGGTTTCAGCATTTGCATTTCCAGTCGGAGCGTTATTCAGAGCGCTTGCAGGGGAATTTGGCTTGAGTTCGATTTTGGTTTGCGAATCGGTTGAGGCAACGCTATCGATGACCTTTAACCATTGCCCCAGTTGTTGATGGACTTCAGCAGGTGCGCGTACATAGAGGACTTCCTCGGTAGTATTGGCACTCAAAGCAAAGCGATCACCGGGAAAGAGTTCTTTTAGTTTGGTTTGGACGGCAGCCTGATTGGCAACTGGACATTGGTAGACTTTTAAGGACCACGAGGCCGCAACAGGTTGCGAGGCTGGAAGGGTTGTGGTTGGGGCAGCAGGTCGATCGAACGTTGACAGGACTTGTTGGGTCATGTCGTGCGCCCAAGAGGGGGCATTAAGTATCAAGCGATTGTTGCTTGGATCGATCGATAGGGTCACATTTTCGGCAGATTTCAGCAACGGGGCGATAACACCGTGGGCTTCGTTCGCGGTTTTATTTTTTATCGGATAGGTTTGGAGGCTATTTGGTTTATCTGTAAGCGCATCTTGAGCGAACGTCGCCGAGAACATGGCGAGCGATAGTCCAATCCAAAGCGTTACACTTTTGGTAAGCATCCGTGCTTCCAACCTGTGCAAAAAGTAAATTAAGGAGGGTGTCATGCGGGCTGGCGGATACTAGGTAAAGGGGATGAGAGCGTCAAGGGAAATCCAACCCTCTCTAGGGATATCACGTTCGTTTAGTAGCTGAACCGACTTTCAGGTGGCAACCCAGAACTCTCGTTTCACTCCGTAGAAGGGGGCTTTGCTAGCGAAATGGGTGCTCTTGTGACCGATCCAATGACTTTGGTATCATTCGACCGACATTCACCACGCTCTCGCACATTAGAAAAGCAGCTTACTATGCGTTTCCTTTCCACTTCGACATCGATTCGTCTCGCCGCCATTGCTTTCTTGCTTGTTGGTTGTCCAGCCATTGCGTTGGCACATCCAGGCCACGGGGGAGTTGGGGCAGGGGAACAGGACCATGGCCAATGGGTGGATGGCATCCTGCACAGCTTGATCGCTGTGCCGGTTATTTTGTCGTCGATGTTGTTGGTGGTTTCAGTTGTTGCGAGTTCCATGATTCGACGTTGGGAAAGCCTCAGTTGGTTGGGGGCGGCTGCGATCGGATGTGTCTTTGCAGCGTTTCACTTGAATGTGGAATGGACGGTGTGGCAGCAGGTATCTTATTTGCTAGGCAGTTCGATGGGAGCTGTTCTTTGGTATGCCGCTGGCCGACTTGCCACAGGCGTAGTCGCTCGCCAGTCTGCCATCAAGGCGATCAGTCGCTAGCACTCGTCGACGAGTAATCGATTCTCCGCGCCCTAAGTTCTCACGCTTCGTTCACTTTTCGGACTCGTTGGCCCGCGTAGAAAGTGATCTCTAGACCCTTTCTACGCAATGCATGGTCAGCTAGGTTGGCGATTGCGGATCAACTCGGTTATGCACGCATTGGAGCAACGCGCTGACGAATTCAGCGGTGGTAAGCCTAGCTTGAAGGCGTATGGGCTAAAGCGATCCAAGCGATGAGAAACCGATCTGCCTTAGAACGGCTTAGGATAGAAATGAAAAAAGGCCCCTTGCACAGTGGCAACGGGCCTTCTTCATAATGGATGTTCAAATCAATCAGACGATTATAGGAACTTGCTCAACAACGCGCACAAGTCGGCGGTTCGGCAGCTGTAGCCCCATTCGTTGTCGTACCAGCTGATAACCTTCGCGAGCTTGCCCTTGCCACCGAGTACTTCGGTGAGGTCAGCAGCAAAGATGGAGCTGTGCGGGTCGTCGATGATGTCCGAAGAAACGATTGGATCTTCGGTGTACTTGAGGATACCCTTAAGAGGACCTTCAGCAGCAGCTTTCATCGCAGCGTTGATGTCTGCCGAAGTCGCTTCTTTGCCCAAGTTCGCAGTCAAGTCAACCACGCTACCTGTTGCTACAGGCACACGCATCGAAATACCAGTCAACTTGCCCTTCAATGCGGGAACCACCAAACCAACTGCAGAAGCTGCACCTGTTGTGGTTGGGATGATGTTCAGAGCGGCAGCACGAGCGCGATAGGGGTCGCTGTGTGGCAAGTCTTGAACACGTTGATCGTTGGTGTAAGCATGCACGGTGGTCATCAAACCGCTTTCGATGCCGAAGGTCTCATGCAAAACCTTGGCAATCGGAGCCAAGCAGTTGGTGGTGCAGCTTGCGTTCGAGACGCACTTCATATCTTTGGTGAGTTTGTCATCGTTGACACCGATCACGCAAGTCAAGTCAGCGCCATCTTTAGCTGGAGCGCTCAAAACGACTCGCTTAGCACCCGCTGCCAAGTGTGTGTCGTAACCTGCTTTGCCATCTTTTGAGCGAGCGGTGAAGATACCGGTACTTTCGATGACGATATCAACGTCGTTAGCACCCCAAGGCAACTTGGATGGATCTTTTTCAGCCAGTGCCAAGATTTTCTTGCCGTTGACGATGAGGTGATTTTCGTCGTATCCAACTTCCGCATCGAAGCGGCCGTGGATGCTGTCATACTTCAACAGCGTTGCCAACATTTTGTTGTCGGTCAAATCGTTAACACCAACAACTTCGAATTCGCTCGAACGAGCGATAAGATTGCGAAACGTCAAACGCCCAATGCGTCCGAAACCGTTAATTCCAATGCGAATTGCCACGCGTGTTCCACTCCCTGTACATCAGTATCAATTAGGGTTCTGACTACCAATCGGTTGCCGATTATACTTTGGATGTCAAAAACCGGCAACGACGCATCGTTTGCAGGTGGCCGGCCTTGAAAAAAGCCCATGTTTTCCGTGCATTTTTGTAAATTTTGTCACACGAGGAACCTCGCCAGTGCTCGATTCAGATCGCCCCGAATGGCAATTGCCCGAGGGAGTTAGCCGCGGAACTTGGGACTATTTTGGTCTAAAGTCCATCGCCACTGACTACGACACCTACTTCCGGGACCATCCGCTACTGACTCTCGACGTGCAGTGGGTGCGAGAACGATTAAAACAGAATCCTGCCATTAGCAACTTCAATCCTTCCATTTCAACGCCGAGCATTTCCGGACCCGTCCATACTGAACCTGGCCATTCCACTTCGCGACCTGTTATTGCGGACCTGGGGTGCGGTACAGCACGCGCGCTGACCGCTCTCGCCTCCACCGGAGCCCATCTTGTGGCTGTCGATATGAGCCAAAACATGCTGGAAGAAGCAGCAGCTAAACTAAAAACATTTGAAAATCCCTACAG
>JBILTA010000320.1:0-6455 GCA_044371785.1 Pirellulaceae bacterium
AGTTCAGCCCCGCTGATTCTTGTGCTAGATGGCGTCGAGAAACCCGGCAATATTGGGGCCGTCTGTAGGACGGCGGCCGCCACAGGAGTGGACGCGATCATTCTTTCTGATTGCCGTTGTGAAGCCTTTAATCCTAATGCGATACGCTCGAGCCTCGGTTTGTTGTTTAGAATTCCAGTAATTGAAGCTTCATCCCGCGAAACCATCGAGACCCTAAGGCAGTTGCAAGTTCCCATTTTTGTGGCTCGTGTACAAGCAGCAGTTCCACCCTTTCAGGCAGATTTGAAGAAGTCTGCGGCTATTGTTTTGGGTAGTGAAGCCGATGGGCTCGGAGGGGAGTGGCTAGCTTCAGACTTGAATGGTTTACGAATACCGATGGACCAGCGCGTGGACAGTCTCAATGTGTCGGTTAGTGCGGCCATTCTGATGTACGAAGCGATGCGGCAACGCATGAGCCAGGCGTAAGCCCAACGGGTTTGGAAACCCGTCGACCAGCCAGTTGGGGGTGGTGTCGGGTGGGCTCCCTCCCTGGAACTCGCTGGTTCTGGTAGAATGAGTGGAATAGGCCATAGGCAAGTGACCGCAAAAATTGCGAACTGAGCTGTGGCCAAAAGCGGATAACTGGGTACGAACGTTTGTCGTCTCTATTGAGTTGGACGACTGATTTTTAGATGATCGGGAGATGTCTATGCGATTGATTTCTGGATTGATGTTGGTCTTGGCAATGTTGTTGACTTCAGTTCCTGTGGGTTCGCTGCGAGCTGAGGAGAATGTGGTCATCGACTTAGCGGATGGCGCCTTGAAGATGACCGTCCCAGCTTCGTGGAAAGTAATGCAGCCACGATCGCGAATCATTGAACATGAGTTTCAAGCTCCGAAGGAAGGTGATGTCGTTTCGCGCATCACCGTGATGGCTGCTGGTGGTTCGATAGATTCGAACGTTGATCGCTGGTTTAGTCAATTCTCTCAGCCAGACGGCAAGGCAACCAAGGACGTATCTAAAGTCGAAAAGAAAAAGGTCGGCGATTATGAAGTGACCATGGTCGACATCAGTGGCACAATGAGCGAGTCGATGGGTGGTGGACCATTTGCGCCAGGCAAAACAGTGAAGCGTGAAGGTTATCGAATGCTGGGTGCGATCATCGATACCAAGGACAAAGGCCTGCAGTTCATCAAACTAACTGGCGCTGCTGAATTGGTTGAACAACAGAAGAAAGATTTTAATGACTTCATCGAATCGGTGAAGTCTGCCAAGTAGTTCGCACATTAGAAGCGGACTAGACGGTCACCACTTCGGCGATTTTGAATAACGTTTCAACACGTTTAAATCCGAGCCGTTCGTATAAACGAACGGCTCCTGTATTTTGCACGGTGACTTCAAGTTGCACACGTTGGCAGCCAACGTTTCTGAAGCCAATCAAGGCTTGAATCAAGAGAGCTGATCCGAGTCCGTGGCCTCGATGCGACATCGTTACGCCCACATTCTGAATCGAACCAAGATTGTAGTCGGCTCGCAAGCCCTGGATTGTAGCACAAGGCTCGTCTCGTCCCGTGTGTGGATCGTGATATACGATCATCCAAGTAGCAGCTGCGACGAAGTTGTTACGATTGGAAATGTCACGCATCAAACGCAAGCAACCATCCTTGTCGCCTAGGCAAGGAAAGACGTTCGCATCAAGCTCGAATCGGAAGCTTTGCCATTTCACATCGGCATGTTCACGAACATACTTGTCATGCCACGGAACAAAGAAGTAATCGCTGGGAAGGCGTGGGGAGGCATTCAACGGGAGGTCCCGTAGATCCTTTTCCATTCGATAGCGTTTAAAGTAGGTCACCGTCATTGAATGGCCGCCGTGATAATCGGTTCGCCCACTGACATTATGCGAAATACGACACTCGATAATCTACCGGGTAGAAAAACGGCGGTCAATTTTTTAGCCGTAGCTTCGTGAAAGTCGGTTCCAACTGTCCCCCCTTAAGCGGATGGTCGTACCCGTTGTAGCGATTGGTCTAGCCGTTGCTTTGCACCAAAAGAACAACCACCAAGGCTACGACCATCAATAAGGCAACCACCGATAATGCGACCAAAAGTACTAGATTCTTGGAGTGGCTTTTCTTGCGTCGAATCCGTACGGATCGGCGGGTTTCCGACGTGGGATCAACAGCGCTGATATCAAGAGTTTTGGAATCGGTCCGTGTTGCCGTTGGAAGAGCCGCGATCGGCAACGCAGCCACGGGGGCAACGATTGGCGGCGTGGCCATGGATTCCATTGGTGGAACGGGCTTCATTAAAATGGGTGTTGCCGGGGTGCGAAAGAAGTCAGGGAAGACATCTTTGGCCGCTTGCCAAGTGCCCCAGCCCTCGCGCCATACCAAGGAGTTTTCACCAACCCGTTTTTCATTGAGCCAATCCCAGAAGACGGATCCAATGGCTGGTCCATATTGACCTCCGCTAGGAGGGCGAACATACCAAGCCGCATTAGGGGCTTCGGAGATCACTTCGGGAATCGTGCCGACAGTTTTGGCAGGGCTGGCAATCTCTGCAATGGGGTCAAGCTGTTTGGTGACCACATTCGCATCAGCTGTCACTTCAGCGATCGATTCTGTTTTGGGATCGTTCGATATTGGGAGAGAACGCTCTTCGCCGTTGGCTGGAATACGAATCGAACTATTGCATTGCGGACACTTGCCTCGTTTGCCTGCTAAGTAATCCTTAACATGCATCGGATGTTCGCAGTGATGGCAAAGAAACTTAAGTCCCATGGTTCAACTGATCAACGGTTGGAAGGTGTTAAAGGTATGTTGAGCACTACACTTTGCAATGTTTCATCGCTTAACGGTAAGTTTCATGGCAGGCAGAACAAGCTTGACTCATTTGCCCAACTGCTTGTCGCGCCATATCGGCATTGGAGGATTTAACTGCTTGAATGACGTCCAAAGAAGCGGCTAACATTTTTTCGTTATGAACTCGATAGTCGCTGTCGTCTGCATCAGGCATCCCTTCTTTGAGTAGCAACGCCGAATATGCGGCCATCAATTCGCCGTAACGCAAAATGTCTTCGCTATTTTCTTTAAAGGCATTTTCGTTGGCGGTCATCGGAGTGAGGCTGTTTGAGTGAGCGACCTCACAAAGCTTCATCAGCGGTTGACGATCCACGATTTGTTCCCAACTTTTGGGTTCTTCAGGAGGAGGTGATGGGAATTCGGATCCATTAAGCATATCGGCAAGTTCTTGCAAACGCGTCTTCGCTTCGTTGTAGGCCTGAGTGGAGCCCACTTTAGCATTGGCTGCCATTTGGGCAAAACCTTCTTTGGCTGCTAGGGCGGACTTTTGCCAACGCACTTGGCCCGGATAATCAGCGATGATACCGAAAAGAACGGCGAGTTCCGAAAATTGAACCCGCGCTTCCGTAAAGCCGCCGGCAGCAAACTTGGAAGGTGTGGTTACAATTTGATCGAGCCTTAATTTAGTTTGTTTTACTTCATCTTCGATCGTAGTGGTCGAGATATACTTGGCCCAACCTTCTTGAGAGGAACCATCGACAGAAAGCGTGGGTGTATTGCTGGCCATTGTGTTACCGCCCGTGCCACCGGTTGCTGGCTTCGCTTGATCTTTCTTTGCCAATGAGTTCGCTGCAGGGAGTTTACCCTCTAACGCAGTAGCAACGTCGGCAAAGAAAACATCGTTGGAGGCATTCGCATCAATCTTTGGGGCTTCCGCACGCTTTGGGCGGCGAACGACTTGTTGCGCCAATAATGGGGTTGCAATAGCAAAGAAAATTGCCAGCGACCAACCGACGTTCTTCTGGAAAGTGCGAGTCATACTCATAGTCGATCGAATGATGCTCAAGTAATAAGAAAGAACCGACAACTGCCGGGCTATTAGTCACCTGCTTAACATTGTAACCTAAACAAGGAAGCCGGAACTACGCTTTCCGCCTCCCTTCTGTCACAATGCAAAGGTACCGTGGTGGGGATGTACGATCAATCCGACAATTATTTGTTTCAATTGCAGCGAAAAGCGATGGCCTGTGATTGGGAGGTTTTACTTCCGAAAAACGTTCCCGATTTTGCGGCGGAGGTTGCCGTCGAAGCCTTGGGATTGTTGGAGCGACTGGAAAACTGCTGGTCGATCTACAGGCCGCACAGCGAACTTTCCCGGCTTAATTCCCAAGCCTCTGTGCGTGGGTATGAGATTTCCGCGGATGTCGTGGAATTGCTCTCTGCTGGCCTAGAAGCGTATCAATGGACACATGGTGCCTTCGATATGACGTCCGGTACGCTGACCGATGCCTGGGGATTTTCCCGAAAAAAGGCACGTAAACCGGATGCGGCGGAGATCGCTGAGGCGATGCAAGGAGTTGGGTCATGCTATATCCAACTGGATCCATCCCATCGCCAAATCACATTTCTGAAAAGCGGATTGAAGGTCAATCCCGGCGGCATAGGTAAAGGGCTGGCTCTAGAGCGAATTGCACAATGGCTCATTGATAGTGGGCTTGAAAACTTTCTAATTCACGGTGGAAAAAGCAGTATTCGAGCGTATGGCGATCGGCGTTCCGGTGCAGGAAAAGGCTGGCCGATTGCCCTGCGGAATCCAGCCAATCCAGAACAAGTGCTAGGCAAAATCCACTTGAGCAATCAAGCGATTGGGACCAGCGGCCACGCGCATCAGTTCTTCCATTATCAAGGAATCAGGTATGGGCATGTGATCGATCCACGCACTGGGTATCCAGTGCAGGGTGTTGAATCGGTCACCGTCATTGCCCCGAATGCCACCATCGCTGATGCTCTGGCTACCGGACTCTACGTTCTAGGCCCAAAACAATGGGAGAGGTTCGCTGAGCTACACCCCGAAATCGGGATTATTGGCTTGATTCCGGCCCGTAGATCCGGAACGGTTGACATTCAAATGTGGAATATGTGTGAAGGGACATGGGAGACCGTTTGACACTGCAGGTCGGGCCACTAAAATGAAAGCTGGATTGGATTTCCGACGTGCTGGTCCCGGCGATGTCCCCTTATTTAGGGTGGATGATTGACCTGCTTTCGCCAGTTGTTGGAGCATGCCTAATTGCTGCAGAACTCGTTATACGATTCGGGGAGGACGTTTCCCTGAAGGTGAGTTGTTTGGCCACGGCATGATTCTCTTTCAGCATTTCTCGCGGGAGGTCACCCTATGCTCGGATGGATTGGTTATCAAGAGTTATTGATCATCATGTTGATCGTATTGGTTCTTTTTGGAGGCTCACGTTTGCCTTCACTGATGAGGAACCTGGGGCGTAGTGCCAATGAGTTCAAACGCGGTATGCGCGATGAAACAGAAGCCGATGCCAACAGCTCCAACGAAGAAAAGTAAGTCGCATCCTTCGGTCACACAGTTTTTCTGTGAATAACGCCGTGCTCGACTATCGTGTTGCATCGTTTCTTGTTGGGATCTAGCCATGTTTAATTTGGGACCGGCCGAGATGGTTGCCTTCGGCATCATCGCCATCTTGCTGTTTGGCAGTAAGCTGCCAGAAGTTGCGAGGAAGCTTGGTGGAAGTTATCGCGATTTTAGAAAGAGCATCGGGGATTTTCAGCGAGAGTTTCAGAACTGGGATCGCGATCCACCCCCTAAGCCTGTGCAGCGAACATATGAAGAGCAAACGCCTTCATCGATTAGTGCGACACCGAAATTCACGCCTCCTCCAGCAGACAACGAATAAAGTGTCTTGTTGGGCAAAGGGCCCTCGTTCGTTTAACCCAAAGCTCTGAACCAGCTGAGGCTGTAGGAATTCGAATCAAGCCCGAATACGGCACGGTACTTTATTGCTGCACTGTCCTGTATTGCTGCACGGTACTGAATTGCTGCAAGGTACTGAATTTCTACACTGTCCTTTATTGCTGCACTGTCCTTTATCGAAGAAGCACGCTAACAAAAAAGCACGATGTTCTAAAGGGCATCGTGCTTTTTTCGTTAAGGCCTCATTGCTTTCCTCGTTTGCGCAGATTCCCAGGTTGCCGAGTTGGATAAGGACAACTCTGAATAAGCTGTAGCTCTGGTAAGCTCTGACGATTCCGCAGGATTTGTTGATTGTAGCGATTGATTGGCGCCGATACACAATATTGTTCAGGGATTGCTGTTTACACGCCAAGAGCTAACTGCTAGCCGGCATTTAGCACCTGAGCTTAATGCGAACAATATGCATCGATTACAACGACGTTATGCGGGGGCATTCTATGTTGCGTTTTCAGGGTATAGCGCTGCGCGCTTGTATGTTGCTGAGCCTGTTTTCGACAGGTTGCTGTTGCGTTCAGTCCTCGCATTGCGGAACTGGATGCGGTCCAGGTGCTTGGATGGCCAACCAGGCTTGCTCCAACGGATGTGGAGAGTTCTATGTGGACGAGTGGCACAATCATCCGCCACAATGCGATCCTTGCAACTCTTGCGGTGACCACGTAGGTGGCTGTGG